>JADKJR010000022.1 GCA_016720925.1 Betaproteobacteria bacterium
GCTGCTGGTGCTAAAGGTGAACGCGGTCAGGCCGCTGGAGGCGGTCGCGGTCAGCGTGATCGGCGTGACGCCGAAGGTCACCGGCGAGGCCGGGGGCGAAGGTCACCGTCTGACTGGCCTGATTGATCACCACATTGGCGTTGGCCGAGGCGCTGGCGACGTTGGCATTGCCGGCCTGGCTGGCGGTGAGGACACAGGTACCAACGCCGACGATGGTGAGCTGGTTGGTGGCCACCGTACAGATGCTGGCCGCGCTGCTGGTGCTAAAGGTGAACGCGGTCAGGCCGCTGGAGGCGGTCGCGGTCAGCGTGATCGGCGTGACGCCGAAGGTCACCGGCGAGGCCGGGGCGAAGGTCACCGTCTGACTGGCCTGATTGATCACCACATTGGCGTTGGCCGAGGCGCTGGCGACGTTGGCATTGCCGGCCTGGCTGGCGGTGAGGACACAGGTACCAACGCCGACGATGGTGAGCTGGTTGGTGGCCACCGTACAGATGCTGGCCGCGCTGCTGGTGCTAAAGGTGAACGCGGTCAGGCCGCTGGAGGCGGTCGCGGTCAGCGTGATCGGCGTGACGCGCAAGGTCACCGGCGAGGCCAGGGCGAAGGTCACCGTCTGACTGGCCTGATTGATCACCACATTGGCGTTGGCCGAGGCGCTGGCGACGTTGGCATTGCCGGCCTGGCTGGCGGTGAGGACACAGGTACCAACGCCGACGATGGTGAGCTGGTTGGTGGCCACCGTACAGATGCTGGCCGCGCTGCTGGTGCTAAAGGTGAACGCGGTCAGGCCGCTGGAGGCGGTCGCGGTCAGCGTGATCGGCGTGACGCCGAAGGTCACCGGCGAGGCCGGGGCGAAGGTCACCGTCTGACTGGCCTGATTGATCACCACATTGGCGTTGGCCGAGGCGCTGGCGACGTTGGCATTGCCCGGCTGGCGGTGAGGACACAGGTACCAACGCCGACGATGGTGAGCTGGTTGGTGGCCACCGTACAGATGCTGGCCGCGCTGCTGGTGCTAAAGGTGAACGCGGTCAGGCCGCTGGAGGCGGTCGCGGTCAGCGTGATCGGCGTGACGCCGAAGGTCACCGGCGAGGCCGGGGCGAAGGTCACCGTCTGACTGGCCTGATTGATCACCACATTGGCGTTGGCCGAGGCGCTGGCGACGTTGGCATTGCCGGCCTGGCTGGCGGTGAGGACACAGGTACCAACGCCGACGATGGTGAGCTGGTTGGTGGCCACCGTACAGATGCTGGCCGCGCTGCTGGTGCTAAAGGTGAACGCGGTCAGGCCGCTGGAGGCGGTCGCGGTCAGCGTGATCGGCGTGACGCCGAAGGTCACCGGCGAGGCCGGGGCGAAGGTCACCGTCTGACTGGCCTGATTGATCACCACATTGGCGTTGGCCGAGGCGCTGGCGACGTTGGCATTGCCGGCCGGCTGGCGGTGAGGACACAGGTACCAACGCCGACGATGGTGAGCTGGTGGGTGGCCACCGTACAGATGCTGGCCGCGCTGCTGGTGCTAAAGGTGAACGCGGTCAGGCCGCTGGAGGCGGTCGCGGTCAGCGTGATCGGCGTGACGCCGAAGGTCACCGGCGAGGCCGGGCGAAGGTCACCGTCTGACTGGCCTGATTGGTTGCACCACATTGGCGGGTGTGAGCCGGGCGCTGGCGACGTTGGCATTGCGGCGGCTGGCGGTGAGGCACAAGGTACCAACGCCGACGATGGTGAGCTGGTTGGTGGCCACCGTACAGATGCTGGCCGCGCTGCTGGTGCTAAAGGTGAACGCGGTCAGGCCGCTGGAGGCGGTCGCGGTCAGCGTGATCGGCGTGACGCCGAAGGTCACCGGCGAGGCCGGGGCGAAGGTCACCGTCTGACTGGCCTGATTGATCACCACATTGGCGTTGGCCGAGGCGCTGGCGACGTTGGCATTGCCGGCCTGGCTGGCGGTGAGGACACAGGTACCAACGCCGACGATGGTGAGCTGGTTGGTGGCCACCGTACAGATGCTGGCCGCGCTGCTGGTGCTAAAGGTGAACGCGGTCAGGCCGCTGGAGGCGGTCGCGGTCAGCGTGATCGGCGTGACGCCGAAGGTCACCGGCGAGGCCGGGGCGAAGGTCACCGTCTGACTGGCCTGATTGATCACCACATTGGCGTTGGCCGAGGCGCTGGCGACGTTGGCATTGCCGGCCTGGCTGGCGGTGAGGACACAGGTACCAACGCCGACGATGGTGAGCTGGTTGGTGGCCACCGTACAGATGCTGGCCGCGCTGCTGGTGCTAAAGGTGAACGCGGTCAGGCCGCTGGTGGCGGTGGCGGTCAAGGTGATCGGGGCGACGCCGAAGGTCACCGGCGAGGCCAGGGCGAAGGTCACCGTCTGACTGGCCTGATTGATCACCACATTGGCGTTGGCCGAGGCGCTGGCGACGTTGGCATTGCCGGCCCGGCTGGCGGTGAGGACACAGGTACCAACGCCGACGATGGTGAGCTGGTTGGTGGCCACCGTACAGATGCTGGCCGCGCTGCTGGTGCTAAAGGTGAACGCGGTCAGGCCGCTGGAGGCGGTCGCGGTCAGCGTGATCGGCGTGACGCCGAAGGTCACCGGCGAGGCCGGGGCGAAGGTCACCGTCTGACTGGCCTGATTGATCACCACATTGGCGTTGGCCGAGGCGCTGGCGACGTTGGCATTGCCGGCCTGGCTGGCGGTGAGGACACAGGTACCAACGCCGACGATGGTGAGCTGGTTGGTGGCCACCGTACAGATGCTGGCCGCGCTGCTGGTGCTAAAGGTGAACGCGGTCAGGCCGCTGGAGGCGGTCGCGGTCAGCGTGATCGGCGTGACGCCGAAGGTCACCGGCGAGGCCGGGGCGAAAGGTCACCGTCTGACTGGCCTGATTGATCACCACATTGGCGTTGGCCGAGGCGCTGGCGACGTTGGCATTGCCGGCCTGGCTGGCGGTGAGGACACAGGTACCAACGCCGACGATGGTGGAGCTGGTTGGTGGCCACCGTACAGATGCTGGCCGCGCTGCTGGTGCTAAAGGTGAACGCGGTCAGGCCGCTGGAGGCGGTCGCGGTCAGCGTGATCGGCGTGACGCCGAAGGTCACCGGCGAGGCCAGGGCGAAGGTCACCGTCTGACTGGCCTGATTGATCACCACATTGGCGTTGGCCGAGGCGCTGGCGACGTTGGCATTGCCGGCTGGCTGGCGGTGAGGACACAGGTACCAACGCCGACGATGGTGAGCTGGTTGGTGGCCACCGTACAGATGCTGGCCGCGCTGCTGGTGCTAAAGGTGAACGCGGTCAGGCCGCTGGGAGGCGGTCGCGGTCAGCGTGATCGGCGTGACGCCGAAGGTCACCGGCGAGGCCGGGGCGAAGGTCACCGTCTGACTGGCCTGATTGATCACCACATTGGCGTTGGCCGAGGCGCTGGCGACGTTGGCATTGCCGGCCTTGGCTGGCGGAGGACACAGGTACCAACGCCGACGATGGTAGAGCTGGTTGGTGGCCACCGTACAGATGCTGGCCGCGCTGCTGGTGCTAAAGGTGAACGCGGTCAGGCCGCTGGAGGCGGTCGCGGTCAGCGTGATCGGCGTGACGCCGAAGGTCACCGGCGAGGCCGGGGCGAAGGTCACCGTCTGACTGGCCTGATTGATCACCACATTGGCGTTGGCCGAGGCGCTGGCGACGTTGGCATTGCCGGCCTGGCTGGCGGTGAGGACACAGGTACCAACGCCGACGATGGTGAGCTGGTTGGTGGCCACCGTACAGATGCTGGCCGCGCTGCTGGTGCTAAAGGTGAACGCGGTCAGGCCGCTGGAGGCGGTCGCGGTCAGCGTGATCGGCGTGACGCCGAAGGTCACCGGCGAGGCCGGGGCGAAGGTCACCGTCTGACTGGCCTGATTGATCACCACATTGGCGTTGGCCGAGGCGCTGGCGACGTTGGCATTGCCGGCCCGGCTGGCGGTGAGGACACAGGTACCAACGCCGACGATGGTGAGCTGGTTGGTGGCCACCGTACAGATGCTGGCCGCGCTGCTGGTGCTAAAGGTGAACGCGGTCAGGCCGCTGGAGGCGGTCGCGGTCAGCGTGATCGGCGTGACGCCGAAGGTCACCGGCGAGGCCGGGGCGAAGGTCACCGTCTGACTGGCCTGATTGATCACCACATTGGCGTTGGCCGAGGCGCTGGCGACGTTGGCATTGCCGGCCCTGGCTGGCGGTGAGGACACAGGTACCAACGCCGACGATGGTGAGCTGGTTGGTGGCCACCGTACAGATGCTGGCCGCGCTGCTGGTGCTAAAGGTGAACGCGGTCAGGCCGCTGGAGGCGGTCGCGGTCAGCGTGATCGGCGTGACGCCGAAGGTCACCGGCGAGGCCGGGGCGAAGGTCACCGTCTGACTGGCCTGATTGATCACCATTGGCGTTGGCCGAGGCGCTGGCGACGTTGGCATTGCCGGCCTGGCTGGCGGTGAGGACACAGGTACCAACGCCGACGATGGTGAGCTGGTTGGTGGCCACCGTACAGATGCTGGCCGCGCTGCTGGTGCTAAAGGTGAACGCGGTCAGGCCGCTGGAGGCGGTCGCGGTCAGCGTGATCGGCGTGACGCCGAAGGTCACCGGCGAGGCCGGGGCGAAGGTCACCGTCTGACTGGCCTGATTGATCACCACATTGGCGTTGGCCGAGGCGCTGGCGACGTTGGCATTGCCGGCCTGGCTGGCGGTGAGGACACAGGTACCAACGCCGACGATGGTGAGCTGGTTGGTGGCCACCGTACAGATGCTGGCCGCGCTGCTGGTGCTAAAGGTGAACGCGGTCAGGCCGCTGGAGGCGGTCGCGGTCAGCGTGATCGGCGTGACGCCGAAGGTCACCGGCGAGGCCGGGGCGAAGGTCACCGTCTGACTGGCCTGATTGATCACCACATTGGCGTTGGCCGAGGCGCTGGCGACGTTGGCATTGCCGGCCCTGGCTGGCGGTGAGGACACAGGTACCAACGCCGACGATGGTGAGCTGGTTGGTGGCCACCGTACAGATGCTGGCCGCGCTGCTGGTGCTAAAGGTGAACGCGGTCAGGCCGCTGGAGGCGGTCGCGGTCAGCGTGATCGGCGTGACGCCGAAGGTCACCGGCGAGGCCGGGGCGAAGGTCACCGTCTGACTGGCCTGATTGATCACCACATTGGCGTTGGCCGAGGCGCTGGCGACGTTGGCATTGCCGGCCTGGCTGGCGGTGAGGACACAGGTACCAACGCCGACGATGGTGAGCTGGTTGGTGGCCACCGTACAGATGCTGGCCGCGCTGCTGGTGCTAAAGGTGAACGCGGTCAGGCCGCTGGAGGCGGTCGCGGTCAGCGTGATCGGCGTGACGCCGAAGGTCACCGGCGAGGCCGGGGCGAAGGTCACCGTCTGACTGGCCTGATTGATCACCACATTGGCGTTGGCCGAGGCGCTGGCGACGTTGGCATTGCCGGCCTGGCTGGCGGTGAGGACACAGGTACCAACGCCGACGATGGTGAGCTGGTTGGTGGCCACCGTACAGATGCTGGCCGCGCTGCTGGTGCTAAAGGTGAACGCGGTCAGGCCGCTGGAGGCGGTCGCGGTCAGCGTGATCGGCGTGACGCCGAAGGTCACCGGCGAGGCCGGGGCGAAGGTCACCGTCTGACTGGCCTGATTGATCACCACATTGGCGTTGGCCGAGGCGCTGGCGACGTTGGCATTGCCGGCCTGGCTGGCGGTGAGGACACAGGTACCAACGCCGACGATGGTGAGCTGGTTGGTGGCCACCGTACAGATGCTGGCCGCGCTGCTGGTGCTAAAGGTGAACGCGGTCAGGCCGCTGGAGGCGGTCGCGGTCAGCGTGATCGGCGTGACGCCGAAGGTCACCGGCGAGGCCGGGGCGAAGGTGACGGTCTGCGGGGCTGCTGCTATGTTAACGAGTTGTGTAACTTGGGGGGCTGCATTGAAGATAGAACTACCCGCTTGGTTCGCAGCGATGGTGCATGACCCACCTGTAACGATGGTTACCAACCCACTGGATAAATCTACTGTACAAATGCCTGAAGTTTGCGTTGTGTACGCAACCGCGAGGCCGGATGTCGCGGTCGCAGAAACACTGAAGGTTCCACCAGGCGAATATGTAGGCGTTGGCGCGGCGCCAAAACTGATTGTCTGATTGGCTTTGGGAATCACGCTGTTAGATGCCGCTGAAGGCGTACCCGGGCCTGCGCTGTTGGTGGCGGTAACCGTAAAGGTATAGCTCGTGCCATTGGTCAATCCTGTCACGTTGATAGACGTGCAGGGCGCGGTGCAGGTTCCTGTCAGGCCGCCAGGATTGGATGTAGCGGTATAACCGGTAATGGTTGAACCTCCATTCGAACCCGGCGCGCTGAAAGTCACCGTCGCTTGTGTATTGCCAGCAGTGGCGGTGCCGATTGTGGGTGCGCCGGGCGCCGTGCCGGAAATAACGAAGCTTTGCGGTGCTGTTGCGGCCGCATTGCCAGTTGGCATCGCCAATTTGATTGGCCGCGATGGTGCAGATGCCCGCCGTCAGCATCGTGACGTTGAGGCCGGATATCGAACATACCGTTGAGGTTGTCGACGAAAGGGCGACCGTCAGGCCGGAATTTGAGGTTGGCGTCGGAAGCGTAAATGGATTGGTGGCGCTAAAAAGACGATCGGCGATGGGGTTGAAAGCGATTGCCTGGTTGGCCTTTTGAATCGTTAGTGTGAAAGATTGGCTATCCGAGCCAATGCTGTTCATCGCCCCGAGGGTCAATGAATAGATCCCCACGGTACCCAAAGCTGGCGTTCCGGACAGAGCGCTGCCGCCGAAGGTTACCCCTGTTGGTAGCGTGCCAGTTTGCGAGATAGTTGGGGTGGGCGCTCCCGTAGCAATGACTGCAAAATTAAGTGGCGAATTTACAGAAAATGTTGCCGCACTCGCACTTGTGATCGTCGGCGTAATACCAAGATTCAATGTGAGGCTGGCAGAAATTGGTACGTCGGGATCCGAAGGGAAGCAGGCCGTGCCAGTTGGTTTCAAAAGGATTGTTGAATAGGTGCTTAGGTCCAATACGTACGAGCTATTTATTGCACTGGGTTGCGGAGAAAGGGTGAATGTGGCTAATAGTTGACCCACAGATGGCGCAGGCGCGACCGGGGATCCGCTTCGGACACCGCCGAAGTCAAAAAGACGTTGGATTATTTATGGCCAGTGGATACCTGGTGCAGATTCATACGCTTCTAAGGTCGCGGCGCCATTTTGCACGCAATGTGACCTGAAAGCGATTTCCTTCTCCTGATGCTGCCTGAAGGTAAATTACCGCGCCACACACGCCTTCCGTCGCTGCAGAGGTTGTCGTAACACATAGCGAAACGACGGTGGAGCTTCCACTCGAAAATTGGCTGTACCGGGAACGGGAGCAGTGCACCGGTGCCAGCCGAAAAAACGTTGTCACGGTGGCGCTTGCGTTTCCCGCAAGAGAACCCATACGGTTGCCATGAAGAAAAATAGTGCAGTCTTTTTCATTTCGCCATTCCGATTCTTACGATGTTTTATTGATGTGCGAGGTGGCAACTTAGAAAGCAAGAAAGTACCCCCGCCTCATTGCTCATTGATTATGGCAAGGCCCCAGACCGGCCCTTTGCCAAGCCTATATCAGACGAATTGATAAGACCGTTCAAGTTGATGTCGTACCTGAAGGTTGCGCTATTCACCGTTCCCGACCGCCCCTTCATCAAGCCAATATCGCTTGAATTGATGAGCCGATTGTTCGAAACATCCCCAACGAAAAATCCCATTGAAGCGGAGAAATTAAGACCGCCCGGGTTTACACCAATGAGGTTCACCTTGACTCGCTTGGCATCCGGAACACCGGTGAGGGTCACGACAATGTCGTTTCCGGAAATTGCAGATGATGCAGACCCGATACTCGCCGACGCCGCATCAACAGCATTGACTGAAGCAATTGACGAAACCGGCAGGTTGAAATGAAAAACAATTGTGTGTCCGGCGGCGATTACTCGCGGCTCAACATCAACCAAACCCGAAATTGCAGTCAAAGAATTGATCGGAATTTCGAAGGTGCCCACGGTCCCGTGAGTTTTCCTCGAAGCAACGGAAAGCAGCTCCAGTTGGACAGTTGTCAACACATTGAAGCTTTGAGCTGCTTGGGGCGCAGCGTTGTAGTTGGTGCTGCCTGCTTCGTTTGCCGCGATGGTGCAGGCATTGCCTCCCTGACTCGCCTGCAGCGTCACCGTGCTGCCGGAGACGGTGCATACGCTCGGCGTGGTGGAACTGAACACCACCGTGAGGCCGGAGCTCGCCGTTGCGGCCACTGCAAAGGGTGGGTCATTGTCATTTCGGTTGGGAAGCGCGTCGAAGGCGATCGTCTGGTCCGCTTTGTTGACGGTCTGCGCAAGTGCGGCAGATGTACTGGCGAGCGTGCTTGCCGTACCTTGATAAATCGCCGTGATTGAATGCGTGCCCACCAACAGCACGCCGACGGTGCAGGCGGCGGCACCCGCGGTCAAAGCCTGCGCACCGCATCCAGCGATATTCACTCCCCGTCCGGAAAGCCACCGCCGTTCCGTTTAGCCCGCCAGTGACTGTTGCCGTGAAGGTAACGTTCTCGCCATACAGCGACGGATTCAGATTCGACACCAATGCGGTACTGGTCGCGGCAGGATACTGGGTCGCCACCGGCACATAGGATTGCCCGCCGAACGTACCATTGCCCATCTGTCCGTTCGGGTTATTTCCCCAGCAGCTGCTTACGCCGGTGCTGAGAAGCGCACAGGTATGCTGCGCCCCGGCAGCTACGGCGATCACGCCGGACGCGATAACGTCCACGGGCGTATTGCGGTCCGTATTGGTGCCGTCACCAATCTGTCCGGATGAATTTTGGCCCCAACACTTTACGCCGCCGCCAACAGTCAGGGCACAGGTGTGATACTGGCCTGCGGTAACTGCCGACACGCCCGAATTCAGTCCAAATACGTCCATTGGCGCCGGCTCGGTGGTTCCTGACGTGGCAATACCAATCGCGCCATAAGCGTTGTCACCCCAGCACTTCACGCCACCCGTTGTCAACAGCGCGCAACTATGGTCTGAGCCTGCCGCGACGGACGCAACTCCCGATGTCAGCCCTGTCACTGATACTGGTGCAATTTGAAAATTAGCAGTAGAGCCATCGCCTAATTGAAGGCCGTAATTCGCGCCCCAACAAACGGCAGCGCCAGCGTTGACTGCGCAGGCGTGGGCATAGCCCGCCGAGAGGGCAGTTACGCCTGATCCTAGGCCCGATACTGGCGCGGGAGTATGTGCCTCTGCGATTGTGCCGTTGCCAAGTTGCCCGTCATTGTTGCTTCCCCAGCACTGCACGCCGCCTGTGGTACTCAATGCACAACTGAAGGATTGTCCGGAACTGTCTCCACCCGCGATGACTCTAGTTATGCCGGACAAACCGGAAACGTCGACCGGGACAGGACTTTGAATGATCGAGTTATCACCCAATTGGCCATGCGCGTTCCCGCCCCAGCATTTCACCGCACCAGTGCTGGTGACCGCGCAACTATGCGAGGCGCCCGCGGCAAGCGCAATGCTGCCGAAGGGAAGGCTTGAAACGTTGGCCGGCGTGGAACGCGCGATGGTGGTGCCGTCGCCCAACTGGCCATTGGCATTGATGCCCCAGCAAACTACGCCACCCGCCGCGGTCGAGGCACAATTGTGCGCACCGCCCGCGGTAATAAGTTGTGCATGAACAAAGGAGGCCGTCGACATGAGCGCCATTGCCAGTGCTAGCGCAACTAGCAACGTGACATGCGACCAAAAGGTTTGCCTTTGCCAAATCTTGACAAGGTGCATGTCGGCGCTTGCGCAAAACTCGTGCGAGACGGCGCAATTTCCCACGCGCAACGAGTTTTTACGGACGTGAATGAATTTTGCGCACGGTGCGCAGCGTGCATAGCGGACTTTCTATCGTGCTGTTTGTCGTATGGTTCTCTTGCCGGGGCCATGTTTATACAACCTGAAGTGTCCGGCCTGCCATGCTACCCGAATGCCGTATTACCCGTGCAGACGAATGCACGTTTACTCTATTCGACGGACTATGCATGGGACTCGGCGGCTGTGCTGTGACGTGGCGCACAGTTTTTCAAATACTGTGGCGCGCCGAAAAAGCATTGTTGGGGAAAGAGAAACGCAAGCACTGGCGGGGCTGTTGGCGACATTGTGGTCGGAAAGCCGCGCCCAGGCTGGGTTTCTTGCCTGTGCGGTGGCAATCAAGGCAATACGAGTCCGGATCTGGCTTTTACCGCAGAAACGTCCCGCGGCGTCACACTTCCGTTGGCATCAAGATCGAACTGGAAATTGCTGCCAGATGCCACTTGACCGACATGTGCCTTTACCGCACTGATATCGCTGGCGTTCACTTTGCCTGTGCCGTTCACGTCTCCCACCAGGAATCCCAGCGATGCCGTCGCACTTCCGCCCGCGCCAGCGCCATTGACATTGGTCAGCGTCACGCGTACGCGTTGATTGTCTGTGATTCCCGTTAGTGTGACGACCACGTCATTGCCCGATTTTGCCGCGTACACCGTACCCAGAAGCGATGAGGCCGCGTTGAATGCGCCAGCGGTGCCAGGATCGGTAATCGGTCGGTTGAACTGGAAGACGATGCGATGTCCGGCGCCGATGATGCGCGGTTCCATCGAAACAGGGCCGTCGATCGGCACGGTGCTGTTGATAGGCACGTCGAAATCCGCGACGCCTGCGTGAGACTTTCGGGATTGCACACCGATCAATCCCAGCGCGGGCGTTGCAGAAGGGGTGACGGTGACGTCCGCGGAAGGCACGCCGTCCCCGGCGTCATTGGTTGCGGTCACGGAACACGTGTAGGGAGTGCCGTCATTGAGACCGGTAACAAGTATCGGCGGGAAAGTTGCGTTCGCCGTCGCAATTCCGGGTGCGCAGTTCGATTTGTAGGACGTGATCGGCGATCCTCCGTCGGCAGCGGGAGCAGCAAAGAATATCCATGCCTTGCCGCTGCCGGCGACCGCGCTACCAATTACCGGTGCGCCCGGAACATTAATGCCAATGCCGGAAAGCGGAATCGTAATCGGGCTCGTCGTCGCGCCGCTCAGGGTAAGAGAAGCGGTATGTGCACCGGTTGTCGGCGGATTAAATGTGACCGCTATCGTGCAATGCGTGCCCGCGCCAAGCGATGCGCCGTCGCAATCGGAGGTTCGGGAAAAAGAGCCCACATTGGCGCCAGTCATATTTTCGCCGAGCGCCGATGTATTGCCGCTACCGGCATTGGTCACGGTAATTGTTCGCGTCGCGCTGGCGGTTGAGATGCGGCTTGGCCCAAAATCAACGTTCGGCGGCTCGGCAAAAAGCACCGCTTGTACCGGCGTGACGCTGATTGTCGCCGACGCCGGGCCTGCGCCGGTTACGTTGGCTGCGGCAATCGAGCAGGTGTAGGGCGTGCCATTGCTGAGGCCGCTGACCGTGACGGGTGAAGTCGGCGCCATGCCGATTTTCCCACCGGGATTGCACGTCGCGCGGTAAGTGACAATTGGTTTGCCACCATCCGGCGGCGCGGTGAAAGCAAATGTTGCCTGCCCATTACCCGGCGTGACCGTGATGCCGGTGGGTGCGCCTGGGACCTGCACGGCCTGCGCGCTATTCGGATCCATTTGAAGCAGTCCCGTGTCGACGACCTCGAACTTATGGTCGTAAACCACCGGATTGCTTCCCGGCACAGCCGGACTTACCACAATCGACTTGAGCTGGCTGAGAACGATGTCCGGCCAGTTGGTGTCGGACGTGCCCGAAAAGAACCAGTTGCTGCCGCCATCGGCGAGCACCAACCCGTACTTTTTCATGGCGCGCAAAATCACCTGGGTTCGCGGATCGTATCCCGCAATATCGAACGAAGCCCGCAGGCGAAAACGTGCGCCCATCGGGGGAAAGTTCGAATTAGTGCTCCCGCCAGACCAGTGACGTGCAGGCCAAAGATATTTGTGGCTGCCGCCCGCTATCGATCCCCAAATGTTCTGTGCGGTGAAACGGATGGCGTGATTGATTTCGCCCGCGGCAACTTCGTCCCAGCGCACCAATCCCGGCATCACCGCAAAGCCGGCAGCATCCGCGGAGGTCCATGGTTCAGGGCGCAATGCATTGGAATTCAGCGGAAAGATCGCACCCGAAAATGCGTTCCAGGTCGTGCTGGAAGTCTGCGTCGCGGAGTACAGCTCGTAAAGTTTGCACCCCGCCGTATCGATGGCGAGGACATGCATGTCGCCGCCACTTCCGGCGCCGCCCTCGACTGGCGCGTTGGCGGGAATAAGGTACGGGTTGTCGTCGCTCTCTTCAGGGACCTCAAACGTAATTGTCGCAGGCGGCGCATTCGCGGAGGTGATGAATGGAATGCCGTAGTTGTCCGCGAGCACGTTGCCCCAGTCCGGCCACAAGGTCGCGGGATTGGAATTGGTGTTGCTCTTGGTGCGCATGTTGTTCTGCCAGACCGTCGAACTTGGGTGCAGCGGCAACTGATCAACCGGCGTGTTCCAGTAATTGTTGGCCGGGAATACCTGACAGCCTCCAATCATCGGCGGCGCGGCACGGGCGGTTGCTGCGAATGACGCGAGCAAAACCGCCGCAAGGTGAGAACGAAGATCGAGTCGCATTGGCTCTCGCGATGGATAATATTTCAAACTCTATATCTGGCGCGGCGTTTCAGCCATAATCTTGCCACAACCCCCGCCAGTGCTAGCGTTTGCCCACGTACTCCCAGTAACCGCATTATTCCCACTGCCTGAAAAACACCAGATACATCGTAATCAGCGCCAACACCGCACCAGCAATGATCGCGCCGAATAGCACAATGGCGACCCGGGTATCTTGCGCATGGTCGCGTTCGATGTTGTTCGTGCGATTGGCGCGCGCACTCTTGCGCTCACGAAGGCAGAAACCCAGCACGCCAAACATGATGGCGCAAAAAATCCCGATGATGGCGATCAGGCTGGCGTCCAGCATCCCGCTTACTTCTTGGTGGATGGTTCAGACTTTGCCGGTGCCGCGGATCTGGGTGGCTCCAGATTTTCTTCGAGCTGATCGAGTTTTTCCTGCGGCGCCTTGCCGTCGTACACCGCGCGCAATCGCCGCTGCAGATACGCATCTCGCAGGAATTGATATTTATCGAGCGCGGCTTCTTCCAGCGCCTGGCCGGCGCCGAGGAGATTGGCGCGCACATCGATGATCTCAACGCCATAAGCGCTATTGCGAGTCGGGATGTGATCGACCTGACGTGCCCAGCCGAGGTAGGAATCGACGCCGCGGCCCGAAACATCTCGCAGCGTTGATGGACCCATGAATGGAATCACCAGATATGGCCCGGTGCCAACACCCCATGTCCCAAGTGTTTGCCCGAAATCTTCATTGTATTTCTCCAGCCCCATCGGCGTGGCAACGTCAAACAGGCCAAGGATGCCCAGCGTCGAGTTAACCAGAAACCGCCCGGCGTTGGACGCGGCTTGCGTGGGCTTGCCTTGCAGCAGGCTATTGACAGCACCCGCAACATCGCCGACGTTGGTAAACAGATTATTCACGCCGGAACGCAGGAATTGCGGCGTAATCGCCTGATACCCTTTTGCGACCGGCTTGAGCACGGCGGCATCGACGGTATCGTTGAACGCAAATGTCGCGCGATTCATTCCTTCGAGCGGATCGGCTTTCGGCGCATTGGTGGATGCACAACCAGATAGTGCCAGTGCAGTCAGAGATGTGATGATCAGCGCAATTCTTGGGTTCATGATTTTTTGGTCGGTTGCTATTCTAGAATTGCACAAATTACGGATAAAACTTGCATTTGTCAGTGCATACTGAATCGAAGCGACAGATCAAGTGCCTTGACATCCTTGGTCAGACCGCCGACCGAGATACGATCAACACCTGTTTCCGCAATGGCGCGCACTGTCTGCAGTGTGACCCCACCGGACGCTTCCAGTTCCACGTCGCTCAGTCCCGAGGCAGCGACAATTTTCACCGCGTCCTTCATTTGCGCTGTCGTCATGTTGTCGATCAAGATCAGTTTGGCGCCGCAGTCGAGCGCCTCGCGCAATTGTTCGAGCGTCTCCACTTCGATTTCGATCATGGTATCGCGCGGCGCCTGGTGTTGCACCAGGGCGTGCGCGGCCTTTAGCGCCGGTTCGATCCCGCCAGACGCCATGATGTGGTTTTCCTTGATGAGAATGCCATCGTAGAGTCCGATACGATGGTTGTATCCGCCGCCCGCGCGCACTGCGTATTTTTGCGCACGGCGCAGCCCGGGAAGAGTTTTGCGCGTATCAAAGATTTTCGCTTTGGTGCCTGCGACAGCATCGACGAATCGGTGCGTCTTGGTGGCTACCGCTGAAAGGGTTTGCAGGAAATTCAACGCCGTCCGCTCGGCTGTGAGCATGGCGCGCGCATTGCCGGTAATCTCGCAAAACTGCACGCCGGCCGCCACATGTTTCCCATCCTCGACGTGCCAGAATATTTCGCATTCGGGATCGAGTTCATCGAAGCATCGCTGAAACCATTCAATGCCCGCAATCACGCCGCCTTCACGCGCCATCACGCGCGCATGGCCGCGAGCGGAGTCGGCAATCAGCAATGCGGTCAGATCGCCGCTTCCCACATCCTCGCGCATGGCGCGGCTTACATCTTCCGTAATGGCTTCTTCCAAATCGTGCTTTTTGTCAGACATAGTAATAACCCCTTGAAAGCAAGGGACATGGCCTTATGTTCAGGTTAACGGATTCACTTCACTGAACTCATTTTAGGCCTTACCCATGAGAATCGACAAACTCACCACTAAATTTCAGCAGGCACTGTCGGACGCGCAAAGCGCCGCATTGGCCAACGACAACGGCTACATCGAACCCGCGCATTTGCTGCTCGCGCTGATCGGCCAGGAAGATGGCGGCACGGCCTCGCTACTCGGACGCGCGGGCGTGGCCACACCGCGATTGAAGAGCGCGTTGGAAAAAATCGTCCATCAGTTACCAAAGATCGAAGGGCAGGGCGGTGAGATCACCGTCTCGCGCGAGCTCTCGAACTTGCTAAACCTCACGGACAAAGAAGCCACCAAACGCGGCGATGAATTCATTGCGAGCGAGCTTTTCCTGCTTGCGCTACTCAGCGACAAGGGCGACACCGGTCGGATCTTCAAGGAACTCGGCGCCAACAAGCAGGCGCTGGAAGCGGCCATCCTCGCGGTGCGCGGAACCGAAGGCGTATCGAGCCAGGAAGCCGAAGGTCAGCGCGAGGCGCTGAAGAAATACACCGTGGATCTCACCGAGCGCGCCCGCAACGGCAAGCTCGACCCGGTCATCGGCCGCGATGATGAGATTCGCCGCGCGATCCAGGTATTGCAGCGCCGCACCAAGAACAACCCCGTGCTGATCGGTGAGCCCGGCGTCGGCAAGACCGCCATCGTCGAAGGTCTGGCGCAACGCATCGTTAATGGCGAAGTGCCTGAATCGCTCAAGAACAAACGCGTGCTGTCGCTCGACATGGCGATATTGCTGGCAGGCGCCAAATATCGCGGTGAATTCGAAGAGCGCCTCAAGGCCGTGCTGAAGGAACTCGAACAGGATGCCGGCCAGACCATTGTCTTCATCGATGAACTGCACACCATGGTCGGCGCGGGCAAGGCCGAAGGCGCGATGGATGCCGGCAACATGCTGAAGCCGGCTCTTGCGCGCGGCGAACTGCATTGCATCGGCGCCACCACGCTCGATGAATACCGCAAGTACGTGGAGAAGGATGCCGCGCTGGAGCGCCGTTTCCAGAAGGTACTGGTGGGCGAGCCTAGCGTCGAGGACACCATCGCCATCCTGCGCGGCCTGAAGGAACGTTATGAACTGCACCACGGCGTCGACATCACCGATCCGGCCATCATCGCCGCGGCAGAATTATCGAACCGTTACGTCACCGACCGTTTCCTGCCGGACAAGGCGATCGACCTGATCGACGAAGCCGCCGCGCGCATCCGCATGGAAATCGATTCCAAGCCGGAAGTGATGGACAAACTCGACCGGCGCCTGATCCAGCTCAAAATCGAACGCGAAGCGGTGAAGAAGGAAAAGGACGAGGCGTCGAAAAAGCGATTCAGCCTGATCGAGGATGAAATCCGCCGCCTGGAAAAAGAGTATTCGGATCTGGAAGAAATCTGGAAGGCCGAAAAGGCGCAGGTGCAGGGCACACAGCATATCCGCGAGGAAATCGAGAAAATCCGCGCGCAGATGGTGGACCTCCAGCGCAAAGGCCAGTTCGACAGGCTTGCCGAATTGCAATACGGCAAGCTGCCGCAACTTGAGTCGCAATTGAAGCAAGCTGAGAAATCCGAAGGCAAGGCGACCAAAACCAGGCTGGTTCGCACGCTGGTCGGCGCCGACGAAATCGCCGAAGTGGTCTCGCGCGCGACCGGCATCCCGGTGTCAAAGATGATGCAGGGCGAACGCGAAAAACTCATCAAGATGGAAGACAACCTGCACAAGCGCGTGGTCGGCCAGAACGAAGCTGTGCGACTCGTCTCGGACGCCATTCGTCGCTCGCGGGCCGGCCTGGGCGACCCGAATCGTCCGTATGGGTCCTTCCTCTTCCTCGGCCCGACAGGTGTCGGCAAGACCGAATTGTGCAAAGCGCTGGCCGAATTCATGTTCGATTCAGAGGATCATCTGATTCGCATCGATATGAGCGAATTCATGGAGAAACACTCGGTCGCCCGCCTGATCGGTGCGCCGCCCGGCTACGTGGGCTACGACGAAGGCGGTTACCTCACCGAGGCCGTGCGCCGCAAACCGTATGCGGTGATCCTGTTCGACGAAGTTGAGAAGGCACATCCGGACGTGTTCAATGTCCTGCTGCAAGTGCTCGACGACGGTCGCATGACCGATGGCCAGGGTCGCACGGTGGATTTCAAGAATACGGTCATCGTCATGACCTCCAACCTAGGTTCACAGGAAATCCAGGCGATGGCCGGTTCCGATTACGGCGTGATCAAGCTTGCAGTGATGGGCGAGGTCAAGTCGCATTTCCGCCCGGAGTTCGTCAACCGCATCGATGAAATCGTGGTGTTCCATTCGCTTGGCGAAGAACAGATCGCCGCGATTGCGAAAATCCAGCTATTGCGCCTCGAAAAGCGCCTGGCCGCGATGGAAATCGGCCTCAAGATCAGCGACGAAGCAGTCGCCGAAATTGCCAAGGCCGGGTTCGATCCGGTCTACGGTGCGCGGCCACTGAAGCGCGCAATTCAGCAGGAAATCGAAAATCCCCTATCGAAAGCGCTGCTTGAGGGCAAGTTCGCGGCGAAAGATACGATTATGGTCGGATTGAAGAACGGAGTGATTACCTTTGGGAAGTAAAAGGCCGCGACCTTTTGCCACGTTGTGACGGTACCGGACGCGTTCCAACAATTCCGGTTCTTCTCGGGGTAGTCAAAGGCAGGGGGGGGGGGGGGGGGGGGTCTAAAGGATAGCTGCCCACAAAATGTACATGCCCGGCGCGTCGGAGAAGGATTTGCCTGTGTGGAGTCAGGCGTCAGGCCGTGAGCAATTGTTGCCGGGGGCGATTCGACGGGTAACCCCGACGCCGTAACCCGATTTAACATTTGCGGATGCATTTTTCGCGCACCTGCCGTACTAAAATTCACCATGAATTGACACGACGCATGTCGCCATGCCTTTTTGCTTAGCAAGGTACGCGCATTTGCACGGCAATCTGCAGCTCAAACTCGCGCCCGGAGATCTCTGATGAAAAAAATGTTGATTCCAATGCTGTCGCTATTCGCCATGGGCAGCGTGTTTGCGAATGAGATCATTGTCGGGCAAAGCATTGACCTCACGGGGTCCACTTCGGCACACGGAAAAGCGGTTCAATCGGGTATCAATCTTTTTATCAGCACTCACAAGAACGCATGGGGCAAAAACAAGCTGATCCTGAAGACGCTGGACGACGGTGGCAATTCCAAGCGTGCCGGCGAGAACGCGCGTCAGCTTATCGAGAAAGACAAGGCGATTGCGCTATTCGGCGGAATCGAAGGCGGGCCATGTACCGCACAATTGAAAGTGGCGACAGAAGCCCAGGTGCCGCTGATAGGTTGCCTCGCGGGCGCACCGGACTTGCGCGCCCCGTTCAACCGCTATTCATTTCCGGTGCGCGCGGGTCACTACGACGAATTTGAACAACTCCTGATTTACGCCAAACGCAGTGGCCTCACGAAAGTCGCCTTTGTCCATGGCGACAATGAAAACGGTCGCGCCCACCTCACCAATATCGGCAAGTTGACCAAGCAACTCGGCATCGCCGACGTCATCAGCATTCCCGCTTCGCCGGGCGCCGATGGGAAGCCCGATGTTCGCGCCATGGCAGACAAGATTATCAAGAGTCAGGCGATGGGCGTGTTCAACCATGGATCGTACGTGATGTACGCCGATATCATACGCATCCTGCGCAAGACGAATACCGCCCTTCAAATCATGGCCGTCAATTCCGGTGCGCAGCAAATGGTCGAGTTGCTCGGAAAGGACGGCAGAGGGATCGTATTTACCCAGGTCGTGCCATTTCCGTTCAACGACTCCGCACCGATTGTTTCCGAATACCGGAAGGCGCTCGCGATCAGCAAGGCAACAACGCCACCGTCATTCAGTGAGCTGGAAGGCTACATCACCGCGAAAGCGCTTGCCGAAGGACTGAAACGCACCACACGCGCAACCACTGATGGTATCGTCGCCGCGTTTGAAGGCATGACGCGCGTGGATCTTGGTGGCGTAGTGATCCGCTACAGTGCGGCGGCCCACAACGGTGCGGAATTTGTGGATACGGTCATCGCGAGTTCGGACGGAAAATTTCGGAATTGAAGATCCGGCGGTCGCGGGCGTTCGGGATATTTTTACGGCGCCGGACGCGAATACAACAAACTCTCGCCAGCATGAAAAAACATCGGCCGCAAATGCGGCCGATGTTTTTTCATGAAGCGCTCAAATTTGCCGGTCAGTTGATCGCAAAATTCACGAAAGCGGTTGTCGTCACGCCATCACTGTCGGTCACGCTGAAGGTCAAGGTGGCGCTCGGTCCTGGCCCTCCGGCAGTCTGAGCAGCAGGCGCGTTGTAAACGAAGTTCTTTATCCCGTAGGATCCGCCGACAAAGCCGCTGATACTGCCCACCGATGCGTTGACCGACACCGATGCAGGTCCAGCGAACGGCTTGTCGTCATCGAAAGTCACAGACATCGGCACGGAGGATGCGGTCTTCACGCCCGTCACGTTGGGCAGATTGGTAATCGTCGGCGCCGCATTGGCCGCGGAAGTGGTCGAGGTGAAGGTCGCGGAAACACCGCCGATGGTCAACGTGGTATTGACGCTGCCATTGCCTACCGAGGCAGAAACGTGGCGTACTTTCACTGTCTGACCGTTGGTAACCGTACCGGCCTTGGCGCCCGTCGCACCGAGACGCCCCTTCGCCGCGATCGAACCGTTGGTGGATGCCGCCACGGTTGTCCAGGGCCCGCCATTGATCTGGTATTCGCCACCGATCACGCTAATGGGCGCGGGCGCATTGATGCCGGAGATGGTGATGGCATTGGACTCAACCAGCGTATTCAGCAAAACGTTGGCCTGTGCCGTGAAACGGAATGGATTGGGGGTGGTATCGCAACCTGCCGTCGTGACGCTGCCCACGGTGACGGCGTTGGCGGAAACGTTCACGGTCGCCGCAACGCTGCAACTTCCTGCCGTGCCAGTGCTGACCACGTACGTGTCGACTGAGCCCGCCGACGGCCTCGGCAAGCCGCCAGGATTGATGACTAGCGTTGTGCAGGTGGACGGCACGCTGAACTGTCCACTGTTGGTAAAAGTGGCGCCATTGCGTGTCACGCTCGTCACCACGGCCACGCATTCGCTCAGCGGTACGGCAATGGTGCCATCGCGCCCGACAGTGCTACCCGGCGGCAAGCCGCCTTTGTTGACCGCAATCAGCCGGCGCGGCACGACGGTGTCGTCAACCTTGGCCACCACTTGCGATGGCAGGAAATCCGGACGCAATACGACCTGATCGAGCAAGTCGCGGCCGCGCCAGGTCGGTGCATCGTCACCCGGATCCTGGCTGGGAACGCGCGACGCGCAGTTGGGGGAGCCACCGAGTTTCGCGGCCCAGGTCAATCTCACCTGGTTGTCGTCCGGCGTGCCGTCTCGCCCGCGGATACGAATGAAATCGAGGCCGATCTGCTGTCCGCCAGAGATGCAGCGTTCGACGCCGATGCTGTAGCGCTTCTGTGCGGCAAACTGGTTCGCGGTACCCGTAAAGCTGTAGCCGCTGAAGAGTTGCTGGTTCCATTCCAGTCCCCCTGTGGTGCGGCGTACCGCGCTTTCACCCGCAGCGAGCCCGTACTGCAGGCGCTCCTGACCAAGGCTTGTCTTGAACACGCTGCTTGAAAATGGCGCGAATGAAAATTGACCCTGGAAACCAGATACCTTGCCGCTGGCCACCCGACGTTGCACGCTGGCGGATTCGTAAAGGTCAACGGTGTCGGTGATCATGATCACGTCATCCAGGCTGCGGCCATTGGTTTTCAGGCGATAGGCATTGAACTCAACAAATCTTCGTGAGTCCTTCCCCAATTTGAATTTATAGCTCGCCGCCGCGCTGTTCTGCGTCATTTCAACCCGTTCGGGGCCGGACAGGAAATCGAAATTCAGCGATTGGCGCAACTGATCCAGCGTGACGATGAGTTGCTGGTTCCCGGTCTTGTAGCCCAGATTCAGAATGCCTTCCTTCTTGCGGCTGCCGAGCGTCAATATGCCGCCGATCGCCGCGCTATCGCCAAACATCTTGCCGTAGGCGCCCGACATGGTGGCCCCGGTTTCTTTGCTGTACTCAGGATTAATGATGTATTTGCTGGTCGCGTTGCCGCCTTCGAAAGGCAGGCCGAGCGGGTCGTTGCCCGAGGACTTCTTTTCCGTCACGAGATCCGTCAATTTAGCGCCGGTATCTGTCGAGTCCTGACCGACCGTGACAGGGCGATCCGCGGAAGCTGCGGGGCCCGCTACGCAGGTCAGTAACAATAGCGCCGATAAGGAACAAGAAAGGTGACGAAAAAGGGAACGAGAAAGCGAATGGGCGGCATGGTGAAAGCGCATCATGAAAAGAACTCCCCAGTTTGAATTGGTGGCGACGATACGGTACAAGCGGGCAATGTAGCGAAGTGCAATCCAACCGCAAATATTCACGCTTATTGCGTCAAGAAATCTGCGTGCAGGGAGGAGTCTGCCGCAAAAACGATTGCGCGTCGAGATCAGGCCAATTCAGCTTGCGGCGAGCGGCAGCATGGGAAGTCAACAAAATTGCGATTCACCAGCAACCGGGCAATATCCAAAGGCACCGCCGCGCTAAACGCGAACCCAAAACCGTCTTCGCAGCCGAGCGCGCGCAATGCGGCCAGTTGATGCGCACCTTCGATACCGTGGGCGAAGAGTGGCATCCTGACGGCCTGAACGATTGCGCGCAGGTTTGCAGCCTGCCTTTCGTCACAGCTAATACCACTGACGGACCTGCGCTCAATTTTGATGCGCGAAAGCAGCGCGACGGCAGTATCCGTGAAGGCCGAGCCGTGGTAATTCATTGCAAAACGAAGTCCGTCGCCACGCAATTGCCGAAGTTGTTGTAGCGCCTGCGCATGGACAGGCAATGTGCCGCCGTCCGTCAGGTCCAACTCGACCGCGCACGGGGCGAGATTCGCTTCCTGGACAACCTTGATCATTTCAGCCGCGTAGCCCGCGCGCTCGAGCTCGCGCGGTGAAACGTCGATCGAGACTCTCAGCGCGCGTGATGTTTCGCGCTGCAACAACGCAAGATCCTCGCAGGCCTGGCGCAGCACCCAATGACCAATTGTCGTGATCTCTCCGCTGGTTTCCAGATGGCTGACAAATTCCAGCGGAAGCATGTTTCCGCGCATGGGGTGATTCCATCGCAACAGTACTTTGAAGCCCGTAACATTTCCCACACTCAAGTCGACGATCGGCTGATAAGCAAGTCTGAATCCGCATGCCGCGCCATCAAACAAGTGATCGAAACCGATTGGCGCCGCGGCCGTTTCCGGCAAGAGCACCGAATGCCGGATTTGGTCCGGTGCGCCACGCGCATCAAGCAGGCGCTCATTAGTTTCAAGCTGCGCTTTCAGGCGTGCGCGGTCGGCTTCAGCATGTCCAAACCGCAGTCGCGTCCCTTGCAGCTCAACCGACGCCTCCAGTGCCTTAAGCCGCAAACGTGTCACATGCGTTTGTTCTTCGTGGGTGCCTTGTCCGATGATGCCTTCGTATTGGTTTGCCTGAATGGCGTTATCCATTTTCCGGCAAATGCCCACCAATGCACTCAATAGCGCGCCGTTTGCCGGCATGCCGGCAGCTTCCGATTTTTGCAAGGTATCGCGCAACACGTTAAACGCCTCATCCGCGCTCCCCGCTTTGTCGAGTGCTATACCAAGCCACAGCATGACGTCCAGTTCGCCCCGCGAGCCCGCGCGTGCCTGCGAAAGCGCGGCTCTCGCGTGCGCAACCGCCTCGTCAAACCGGCCAAGCCCGCAAAATGCTTCAACACTGGTAGCGTCAATGTGCGCAAGCAAGGTGATATTGCCGTAACGTTTCGCCTCGACCGCGTTTTGCATCGATAAGGCCAGCGCCTCGGAAAAACGCTTGTCCAGGTTGTACACGCAAGCGATGTTGTGACGTGTTTCGACCACTCGATCCCGTAATCCCAGCGTACGGAAACCCGCAAGCGCCAGTTCAAACTGACGCAGGCCGGCCTCTGACCGCCCAAGTTGCGCTTCGACGCCGCCGAGCAGCGAACGTACCAGCGCAAGCCCCGCAGCATCCTCGGTGTCAGTCAGAAACTCTGCCGCCGCTTCAAGATGCGGCAAGGCCTCCGCGCCCAGTCCCAGGCTGGCCCATATCGCGCTGAGACCTGACAAGGTTTGTGCCTGCACGGCAACGTCTCCATCGCAGACCGCGATGATCGCTGCTTCATTGCAGACCCGCAGCGCGTCGTCGAACTGCGCTTCCGCATAGTGAAGGCGCGCGCGCAGAAGCAGGCTCATTGCGAGCACGTTGTTGGCCCCGATTTCGCGCGCAATGCGTGTCGCGTCATCCAGGCGCTGGCGGGCCAACGCCGGATTGGGACCTATCAGCCGTTCGGCCTCGCGATTGAGCCCGCGCGCAACCGCCATTTGCCAATCGGGCTGGGAAACGGCAGGTGGCAATTCGGGGGCATTGGGCAGTGACATGAGTTGCGGAGGGGTCTTCAATTGGTTGGCAGATTACGACATCAAGGTACGCAAGCCCGCGGAATTGTATCGCGATTGGCGATCCGCGAAAGTGCACTCGACACTTTCGCGTAGTACGTAATGCGACGTTGGCGACTGTTCGCACTTGACCGTCGAGACCGGCCAACCAGGGAAGAAAAGCGTCCCCTGGCCCCACGAAATATGGACCGGATGCGTAGAACGGATACCCGCAGCCGAACAGTTGGTATGCATGTTTATCGGGAACATTAATAGATGTTGAAATTCAGGCAGTTCTTCCTCTGAAGTTCATGCGCAGTAAGTGATCAATGCCCGGCGATGCCGAGCGTACGACTCGCACTTTTCGGTAGGTGATTTCTTGCGTCAATGCATGGTTTGTGGTCGCGCGAGTACGAGATAATGCGAGAAGCAAAAGGTACGCATTGGACAAGCAAGATGCATTGAATGGAAAGCGAAACTTCTTTGCGCGCCATGGCTACTGTTTGACCGAAAACTGTCGATAACGACAATCATAAAAGGATGGAAATTGTGAGATTGAGGTTGGGTATTTTTCCGACATGAATCCCGTCCACGACGAGACACGATTGAAAACACCAGCCATGGGGCAGACGCAGCGCATTGAAGCCGTCATCCAGAAGGTGGCGTTTTGGCTGCTCGCTTTTTTTAGCCTGATCACTGTCGCAGCGATTGCAATCCTGCGTCCGCGGGATTCCGGCACGGCAGACGTGCCGCTACTGTTGTTGCCAACCGCCGTCTCCATCGCGTGCATGCTGGCTTTCTTCCTGGCTCGTCAAGGCCGACCAAGGCTTGCGGCCAGCGTGGTAATGGCCGTTACGTACGTTGCGATCGTGAGCTACATGATCGTGACCGGTCTAGGGTGTGCATAGCCATACCACGGGTTTGCTCGCCTTGCTCATCATTGTCTCCGCCCTGCTCATCGGGCATCGCGCAGGGCTATGGGCATCGGCTGTTGTAATTCTCACTGTAATCGTGATGTTTGTTTTCGAGTGGAACCGGTGGTCAATCGACCCTGACGCAGCCAGGAATCTCAAACCGCTCAACATCCTGATCACCTACTGCATCCTGTTCAGCGCCACCGGCGCCATGCTATTCCTGTTCTCGAAGGCTTTGCACGAGGCGCTGCACGCAGCCAGCGAGCAAGAACAGCATCTGCGTCAGCTAATAGAATTGGCGCCATTCGGCTACGTCATGCACCGAGATGAGCGTGTCTTGATGGTCAATCGCGTCGCCGCCGCGGCCAGAGGATTCGAGGCCCCGGAACGGATGGTTGGAATGAGCATCTACGATCTCTTGCCTGCCGAGCATCGCGAATTCGCCAGTGGTCGCGTTGCGGCCGCTAAGTCTGGCGCGCAAGACGTCGACTCGTCCGCCGAGTATCGACTCAAGGACAAACGCGGGCGCGAGCGCCGGGTTGAGGCCCTGACAATGAGCCTGGCGCTCTCTGATGGTCCGGCGCTGCTGACCGTGATGCGCGACGTGACCCGCGAACGTGAGGCTACCGCCACACTGGCCATTGCGAAGGAACAGGCGGAAGCCGCGAACCGAACCAAGTCCCAGTTTCTCGCCAGTATGAGTCACGAGATTCGCACGCCCCTGAACGGTGTATTGGGCATGGCGGATCTGCTGCAGGGCACCACGCTCGACGATGAGCAGCGACGCTATTGCGATGCGATAAAGGCCTCCGGCCATGCGCTGCGAGAACTGATTGGCAACATCCTGGACCTGGCAAAAATCGAAGCAGGCAAGGTTGAATTGGAGCGGGAGGACTTTGAACTTTCGCGGCTACTCGATGATCTCGTTACTGCCTACCGCGAACTGGCGCGCGCGCGCGGCAACACTTTCCAGACGTCTTTCGATCTGCCGCCTTACGTCAGGCTAAACGGCGATTCGTTGCGGCTACGACAGGTACTCACCAATCTTCTCGGCAATGCGATCAAATTCACCGAGAACGGCTGGATCGAACTCGGCGCCCGAGCACTCGAAGCTCGTCCGGGAGACGCGCGCCGATGGGTGCGCTTCATTGTGCGCGACGCCGGCGTCGGCATGACCAATGAGACGATCTCGAAGCTGTTTCAGCCCTTCAGTCAGGCCGATAGCTCGACGACGCGGCAATTTGGCGGCACCGGACTGGGGCTCACTATCGTCAAGCATCTGGTCGACCTCATGGGGGGAACGGTGGAGGTCGAGAGCGCGCCCGGCGCCGGATCGGAATTTCGCGTGGAGTTGCCGTTTGAACTGGCGCGCTCGTCTGCCGACGCCATGCCGCCGGAAGTTCTGACCGTCGTGCCGGCAACCGGCACATCGCTGCAGATATTGCTGGTGGAGGACAACGAGATCAACCAGGAGGTGGCGCGCGCCATGCTCCAGAAAGCCGGACACCGCGTAGAAGTGGCGGGCGACGGCGCGGAGGCGGTGCTCAAATGCACGCGAGGCCACTTTGATTGCGTACTCATGGACTGTCAGATGCCGGTCATGGATGGCTTCGAAGCGACGCGAAGCATTCGTGCGCGCGAGGCGGCGAGTAGCACGGCGCGCACCCACATTGTTGCGCTCACGGCCAATGCAATGGCCGGGGACCGCGAGCGTTGCCTGGGCGCCGGCATGGATGATTTCCTGGCCAAGCCGTTCAATACCGCGTCATTGCTCGCGACCGTAATGAGAAGCACAGCTCGCCATGGAGCTGTCGCTGTTCCCGAATCCGCTCCTGCCGAGGTCCCGATATCGTTCGATCCCGCCTTTGTTCGGACAACTGGTGTCGATGGACCGCGAGATGCCGGGGTTCCTGGCCAAGCTTACGAGCCGGTTTCTCGATAGCGCGCCTCAACTCATCGTCAGCGTGGCGGGTGCGTCGACTGATTCCGCCAAGGACGCCGAGCGGGCCGCGCATTCGCTGAAGTCCACCAGCGCACGATTTGGCGCTCTGGCGCTCTCGCGGCTCGCTGCCCAGGCTGAAGCGGCCTCGCGTGAGGGCCATTTCGATACCGCACGCGCCATTGCAGATGCGATGCGTATCGAGCTCGCATCCGTCAGCGAACGCCTGCAGCAATATGCGGTGGCTGACTCGCCAGCACCTGACCCCGTGGAAGAAAAACTTTAGGCAACTGCAAAGGCGAAAAAAGCGGTCCGGAAACCAGAATCCCCCAGTGCACGCGCTGCGCTCACAGCAACTCGCGCTTAGTTCTTGCCGTCGTTGATAGCCTGCAACGTCACCGTTCCCGCGCCCGCCGACGGCGCAGCCCTGCGCAGGAACGCGGGTGCTACGTTCCATTGTTGTCCGCTCTCGGTGATTACCGTGACGGTCTTGCGGTTGTATTTTGTGATGATGCCAGTCAGCTGCGGATGTCCATCCGGCTGAAACGATACCTTCTCGCCGATGCTGAAATCAAGCATGCGAGCATGCGCGCGCATTTGGTTCAGGAATTTCAGTCGGGCGTCAACGCGGTTATTCAGGTCGATGAGCTCGGCTTCGGTGAGTTTGTCGATGTCGATAGTCATCGTCATGGGCATCGTTTTAGCGAGGGAAAATGCGCGACGCGCAATGTGACCAGCGCCGAAGCGTGCTCGCGTACGGGGTGGTTTGGCCTACGACATCCACTAGCACTGGCGGACCTCGCAGGTCAATAATGCCTGAAACGCCGCGCCAGTGCTTGTGTTTACCACATTGGCGCCAGAAGACTTGCTCGCCCGGATTGGAAGAGTTACATGATCACGCCGTGCGTCTCACCGCGTTCATAGACTACGTGCGCGGCCCATGATTAACGGGTCGAGCTTGCCGATGTGGGCGAGGTCTTTGTTCTTGTATGGCAGCTTTTGCAGCACATAGCGCATGGCATTCAGGCGTGCGCGCTTTTTGCAGTCGCTCTTGATCACCGTCCACGGTGAGTCGGCCGTATCGGTTTCAAAAAACATCGCTTCCTTGGCACGGGTGTATTCGTCCCATTTGTCGAGCGAGGCCAGGTCCACCGGGCTCAATTTCCATTGCTTGAGCGGGTGTGACTCGCGCTCCTTGAATCGCCGTCGCTGCTCCTTTCGGCTGACACTGAACCAGAACTTGATGAGGTGCACGCCGCTGCGCACCAAGTGTCGCTCGAATTCCGGCGTCTGGCGCATGAACTCCGCGTACTCGGCATCGGTGCAGAACCCTAACACCTTCTCCACGCCGGCGCGGTTGTACCAACTGCGGTCAAACAGCACGATCTCTCCTTGTGTCGGCAGGTGCTGAACGTAGCGCTGGAAGTACCACTGGCCGCGCTCGGTTTCGGAGGGCTTTTCCAACGCCACCACGTGCGCGCCACGCGGGTTGAGATGCTCCATGAAGCGCTTGATGGTGCCGCCCTTGCCGGCGGCGTCGCGCCCCTCGAACAGGATCACGATTCGCTGACCGGTTTCTTTGGCCCAGGCCTGAAGCTTGAGCAGTTCGACTTGCAGGCGAAATTTTTCCTTTTCGTAACTGGCGCGCCGCATGAGGTTGCGATAGGGATAGCCGCCATCGCGCCAATCGGGCGCCAGTTCTTCGTCGGGATTTTCACTGTTGGCGGTTTGTATTCCCGCCGGATTCAGCAATGCGTTGCGCAAAACACGCAAATCGTCCGACGAGGCGCCTTCCAGAATGGCGCGCATCCTTTTCGCACGCTCGGGAGCTGCTGTTTTCGACGCGGGATCCATCACCGCTTCGACCGCGGCAATTTTCTTGCGCTGTGCGGCTTCAGTGGCTTCCGCCGCCACGAAGTCTTCGAGCGCACGCGCCCCCGTGGAAGGTGCAATGTCTCCACGCTTGGCCGCCCGCACACTTGGGCGAGGCGCCGGTTCTTGCTTTACGGGTGGACGGGTGGCAGTACGACGGGCGGCAGGTGGGGACATGTAACGGGTTCTCCTTGGTTTCGCAAAGCAATCCCCCTTCGTAACTGAAGGTGAGCGCTAAATTTACTTTGCACCCGGGAGAACGCCGAGGATTTGATGCGCGTCAAATATTGTGCACGCCATGCGCGACAAATGCAGCGTGCCCACGCGAAACAGGCTCGTTTTGTTTGCCCGCGCCGTCGCAGCGCGAGTGGGAACTGGGCGCCGGCCGCTTGGAAGGACGTGTCTCGGAATTACTTGCCGAGCCTTACCGCCTTGCCGCTGGTGGTATCGAAGGCCGTGCCATCGATGAGGTTGATGCGATAAAACTCGCGCAGCACGTTGCCCATGAAGCCGATCTCGACGATCGACACGTCTTTGAACTGGGTGTTAATGCCGTCTGGCAGGATCTTGTTCATTTCCTCGGCAACACCCTTCATCGCCGCCTGCAGGCGATCATCGTATTTGGTCATGCTGTACACAAGGGTGTTGTGCGGATTATGCGAGGCGGTTTCCTTCCCGTCCTTGATGACATTGACACCGCTTACGCCGACCGTGCGCGTGAGTTCCTTCGCGGCGTCACTCATGTTTGCGTAGACCGGCCCCGTGCAGCGGGGAAGAGGCCCATCGCGCAAGGGCGTGAGCGCGGCGGTGGCGCCAGTGTTGAACGACATCATCTCGGTGTAGCCCTGGCCGCTTTTCACCACGCCGAGGTCGAACCACCATGGCGCACCAGCTCCCTTGGATGCCTCGGTATTGTAGAAACCTTTCAGAGTCAGATTCAGCACCGGCGGCACTTTCGACAGTGCCTTCAGCATTTGCGCGGGTGTCGTTGCATCGGCGCTATGGAGGTGCATCACCGTCACATGTTGCAGGTTGAAGGTGCGCGCTTCATCGCCAAGCCCCAGCGCGATAAGGCGCTCGCGCAGCGTCGGGTAGATCTTGTTGTCGAGGATGTCCGTCACATCCTTTGGAAGGCGGTATACGAGTCCATAGGTGGCCTTGTGCTCGCGGAATTCAGGTTTGCCGATGGCGCTGTTGTCGATGGTGTTTGCGGCCATGGCGCCCGTGGTCAATGCACCGATGCAGGTTGCGAGAATAAATAGTGCGCGGCGTATCATCTTCATATTGGTGTCTCCGGCGAAGGTTTCGAGGGATGAGTCTGGACGAAGTATGTGTTGCGGCGGGTGCGACAAACGGGATACCCGCAGAGATTGACTGATATCGAAGACAACCTCGTGACAATACAAGGACAGAAGGCAAGCGAATCGGAAGAAAATGCAGGATCGGCGGCGGAAAGCGAAGGAAAATTGAACGCCAAACTGGTGCCCAAGTCAAGGCCGCCTTGTCCAGTGACTGGTGACGCTGGCGGGGCTGTACTCCGGTAAACTCGCGGCATGCCCTCCGCCGCGCCCACCACAATTTCTCCCGCCAGCTTCAAATCCGATGCCACCATCATTTCGCTGGTCGGTATCGCCCATGGCACATCGCATTTTTTTCATCTGATGTTGCCATCGCTGTTTCCGTGGTTCATGCCGGAATTTGGTCTCGGCTACGCGCAGGTTGGCGTACTCATGACGGTATTTTTCGTTGTCTCCGGCATTGGCCAGGCGCTTGCGGGTATCTGGGTGGACAAGTTCGGCGCCCATCGCGTGCTGTGCGCCGGCGTGGGTATGTTGGCTTGTTCGGGTTTGGTGGTATCGATCGCTCCCAATTTTGTTGCCCTTATGGCCGCGGCTGCCGTGGCGGGAATCGGCAACAGCGTGTTTCATCCGGCCGATTTCGCGCTTCTGGCGAAGCGTGTTTCCCAGCAGCGCATGGGCCATGCCTTTTCCACGCACGGCATATCCGGAAATCTCGGCTGGGCGATTGCGCCACTGTTCATGACGGCCATTGCGAGCGCCGCCGGCTGGCGCGCGGCGGGCATCGGTGCCGCGCTCTTCGGTGCGGTGTCGCTGACGCTGTTGATATGGAAACGCGATCTCCTGAAATACCAACTCCAGCACGAAATTCGCGCCGATCCGGTGGAAAACCCGGCCGTTACAGTCACCCGAAGCACCTGGTCGTTCCTGCGCGAGCCAATGCTCTGGTTTGCATTCTTGTTCTTTCTATTCTCGACGTTTGGTTTCGGCGCGCTACAGAATTTTGCACCGCCTTTGCTGCGTGAGTTGTTCGGCCTGTCGTTGGCCGCCTCGACGTCGGCGCTATCAATTTATTTGCTGGGTGGATCGGCGGGCCTCGTCCTTGGCGGATTTCTGGCGAAGCCGGGCAACCAGCACGAGCGCTATGTGATGTTCGCATTTGCGTCCGGCGTGTTTTTTGCGCTTGCACTGGCGCTGTTGCCCATGCCAGTCTGGCTGGTACTGCCGACGATGGCGCTGATGGGCTTCGGCGTTGGCATCGCCGGGCCGTCGCGCGACCTGCTGGTGCGCGCCGCGACCAAGGCGCGCCTCGGCGAAGGCGCCTATGGCCGCGTGTATGGAATGGTCTATTCGGGACTCGATGTCGGGCTCGCGTTGGCGCCGATCGCTTTCGGCACCTTGCTCGACCGGCAACTGTATTCAATGGTTTTCATTGGCGTCGCGATGACGCTTGCCAGCGCGATCGTCGCTGCGTTGGCTCTGGGCCGGGAAGTACACGAAATATAGCAAACTCAAGCACTGGAGCGCATTTCCAGCCGTTTATGCCCGAAAACGCCCGTCAATGCTGGAGTTTGGCAAAAAGTCATTGACTTATACCGGACAGGGTCGCGATCATTTCCTGCACATTCAGGATCGTCATGCCGAATTTCGATGCGCGGCTTTTCAGTCCGAATACGGCGTTGTCGCGCGAGACCAGCGCGTCGGCTTTGGCATGGTAGGCGAGGGCGAGGAAATGCTCGTCGTCGCGATCGCGGCAGCGTGGAAATCCGCCGGGCAGCAACAGTTGCTTCAATGAAAATGTGGCAGGCATGGAAAATTGCGTTGCCTGCGCCTGATAGCGTGCAAACACGTCTGCTTGCCGGGCTGCATCAAGTTTCAATTGTCGATAGCCCAGCACGCGCCTCAGTTCCACGATTGCCGGTTCATGGGTCAGCACGACGATTTGGCCGTCGGCAACACCTTTGCGCAGCGGGCGCATGAACGGATCATCAAACACTAGCCAGTCGATGACGACGTTGGTATCCAATACCAGTCGCGGCCTTGACGTCACAGCGCCTGCCCCGCTGCCACCGCGGACGACCACGCCCACTGGAAATTGAATCCGCCCAGATGGCCCGTCACATCAACGACTTCACCGATGAAGTAAAGTCCACGGACCTGCATGACCTCCATTGTCTTTGAAGAAAGTGCGCGCGTGTCGACGCCGCCGAGTGTGACCTCGGCCTTGTTGTAGCCCAGCGTGCCGGAAGGCTTCACCTGCCAGTCGTGCAAAGCGCTCGTGATCTCGACCAGATTTTTCTCGCTGAACTGATTCATGGGCAGGTTGATGCCGTGTACGTCGCACCAGCTTTGCGCAAAACGTTTGGGAAGGCGCTCCGCCAGCACGTTGGAGAGTAGCTGCTTCGAATGTTGGTGTTCGCGCAACCATTCGGACGCGCTCGGTCCGGGCAAGAGGTCGATATGAACTGGCTCCTTGGCGGAACCATTCTGCCAATACGTGGAAATCTGCAAAATGGCGGGGCCGGACAGGCCGCGATGTGTCAGCAGCAAGCCTTCGCGAAACTGCCCATCGTGACAGGAGACTTCCGCATCGAGCGAGAGCCCGGACAAGTCGCCATATTTCGCCATGCTTTCCGGGTCGAAACTGAGCGGCACCAGGGCAGGACGCGGCGGCACAACCTTCAGACCAAACTGTTCGGCGATCTTGTATCCGAACGGTGTTGCACCGATTTTCGGCACAGCCAAACCACCGGTCGCAATCACTAGCGCGTTTGCGGTGAACTCACCCCGGTCAGTCTTGACCGTGAACCGGTCTTGCGCGCGCGCCACATTCGAAATTATGCAAGGCATGCACCATTGCACCTGCGCGCGATCGCATTCACTCTTGAGCATGTTGATGATCTGAATAGCGCTGTCATCGCAAAATAACTGGCCAAGCGTTTTCTCGTGATAGCCGATGCCGTGCTTTTCGACCAGCTTGATGAAGTCCCGCGGCGTAAAGCGGGCGAGGGCGGAGCGGCAGAAATGCGGGTTTTCCGATATGAAGTTCTCGGGCGTGGCGTGTAGGTTGGTGAAATTGCAGCGCCCGCCGCCCGAGATACGGATCTTTTCGCCGAGCCTGTGATAGTGGTCGATCAGCAATACCGATTTGCCTCGCTTCCCGGCCTCAGCGGCGCACATCATGCCGGCAGCGCCGGCGCCGATGATGATGGCGTCGAATTCAGTTTTCAACGCAAGGCTTTGTGGCGGAAGCAGGTCACCAGATGGTCGTTCACCATGCCGGTTGCCTGCATGAAGGCGTAACAAATGGTCGAGCCGACGAACTTGAATCCACGTGCTTTCAGGTCCTTGCTCATGGCGTCGGATTCGAGCGTTTTCGCCGGGACACCGGACATGGCGGTCCACCGGTTTTGTTTCGGCGCCCCGCCGGTGAATGACCAGATGTAGGCATCGAAACTACCGAACTCCCGCTGGATGGCGAGGAACGCCAGAGCGTTGATAACGGCACTTTTTACCTTCAGGCGATTTCTCACGATGCCGGGATCAAGCAGCAGCTCTTCGAGTTTTTGATCAGAAAATCTCGCCACCTTTGACGGATCAAAGCCCGCAAACAGGCGGTGGTAGTTCTTTCTTTTTGCTAGTACAGTGGACCATGACAGTCCCGCCTGGGCGCCTTCAAGAATCAGGAATTCAAACAGCGTGCGGTCATCGTGAACCGGCACACCCCATTCATTGTCGTGGTAGTCGAGGTAGAGCTTGCCGAGCGTCGAGTTTTCGCACCAGGGACAGCGCGCCGGGAATTTCGACAAACTCAAGCCCTGATGTAGCTTTCGAGCTGCGAGATGGTGAATTCGTGATCGGCGATGATGTCGGTCATCAGGTCGCGGATCGAAATCATGCCTACCACCGTATCGCCATCGACGACCGGCAAATGGCGGATGCCTTTTTCCGACATGATCGCCATGCATTGGCGTGTGCGCGTTTTCGGTGTAACGATCAGCACGCTGGTGGTCATGATTTCACGCACCTTGGTCTCATGCGAATTCTTGCCGAGCAGGGCAATTTTGCGGGTGTAATCGCGTTCGGACATGATGCCGACGAGCTTGCCATTTTCCATCACGATCAGCGCACCCACGCTCTTTTCGGCGAGCAGCTTTATCGCGTCGAATACGCTTTGATCCGGGCGCAGGCTCCAGAGTGTATTGGGACGATTTTTGAACAGTTCCGAGACTGGTTTCATGACATTCCTCGCGATTCAGTGGGTTATTGCAAATTCGTTGCGTTGGTGGGATGCACCGATATTACATGTTTGGATAGTTGGGCCCGCCGCCACCTTCGGGAACCACCCATTTTATGTTCTGCGTGGGATCCTTTATATCGCAGGTCTTGCAGTGGACGCAATTGGCCGCGTTGATCTGCAGTTTGCGGCTTCCATCAGGGGCTTCGACAAATTCATAGACACCTGCCGGGCAATAGCGCTGTTCCGGGCCATCATACATCGCAAGATTGATGTTCACCGGCGTGCCGGCATTCCTCAACGTGAGATGCGCGGGCTGGTCTTCTTCGTGATTGGTGTTCGACATGAACACAGAGGAAAGTCGATCGAAGGTCAGCACGCCATCGGGCTTTGGATAAGTGATCGGCGAAACCTCGGATTTCTTCTTCAGCGTCTCGTGATCCGAGTGCTGGTGATGCAGCGTCCACGGGGCCTTACCGCGGAACACCACCTGGTCGATGCCGACCATCATGGTGCCGGTGTAGAGTCCTTTGGACATCCAAGGCTTGAAGTTACGTGCCTTATGGAGTTCATCATGCAGCCAGCTTTTTTTGACGCTCACCGGAAAATCGGTCAGTTCATCGCTGCTGCGGCCGGCTTTCAACGCCGCCGCGACCGCATCCGCCGCCAGCATGCCGCTCTTGATCGCGGTGTGTGTCCCCTTGATGCGTGACGCATTCAGAAAACCGGCATCGTCACCGATCAGCACGCCACCCGGGAATGTCAGCTTGGGCAACGACTGCAAGCCGCCGGCGGTGATGGCGCGCGCGCCGTAGGCGATGCGTTTGCCGCCTTCCAGAAAAGTGCGGATCGCCGCGTGGGTCTTGTATCGTTGGAATTCCTCAAACGGCGAAAGATAGGGGTTCTTGTAGCCCAGCCCGACGACGAAGCCAACCGCCACCTGATTACCTTCCATGTGATACATGAAGGAACCGCCATAGGTGTCGGACTGCAGCGGCCAGCCCGCGCTATGAACCACCAGTCCCGGGACGTGTTTGTCGGGCTTGATCTCCCAAAGTTCTTTCAGCCCCAAGCCATAGACTTGCGGATCGCGTCCATCGCGAAGGTTGAATTTTTCCTGGAGTTCCTTGCCGAGGTTACCCCTGCAACCTTCGGCGAAAAAAGTGTACCTGGCGTGCAGTTCCATGCCCCGTTGATAGCGTCCGGTTTGTTCGCCGCCCTTGCCGATGCCCATGTCGCCGGTCGCCACCCCTTTGACCGAACCGTCATCGTTGAACAGCACTTCTGCCGCCGCAAAGCCGGGATAAATCTCAACCCCTAACGCTTCCGCTTGCGTCCCCAGCCAGCGACACAAATTGGCCAGGCTGATAATGTAATTGCCGTGATTCTGGAAACAGCCGGGTAGCATCCAGGTCGGAAGTTGCCGTGCGGAAGATTGAGTCAGAAACATGAATCGATCTTCGGTCACGGCCTGATTGAGCGGCGCACCCTGTGCGTGCCATTCGGGAATCAGTTCGTTCAGCGCGATCGGATCGAGCACCGCGCCCGACAGAATATGCGCGCCAACTTCCGAACCCTTTTCGACAATGCACACCGACACGTCGGCGCTCTGCTGCTTCAGCCGGATCGCCGCGGCCAGCCCGGCAGGGCCCGCGCCGACAATCAAAACGTCATATTCCATCGATTCGCGTTCGGCCATGGCAATGCGCATCTTTTTCGGTGAAGTTGGCTTTATTATAGAGGCGAAGAATCTCTCACGGCGGGCAAAATCATGAATCCAGATCAAACATCCGGCGTATTGCTCCACACATTGCGATTTCCCATTCGCTGGGGCGACATGGATGCCATGGCGCACGTCAACAATACGCTGTACCTTCGCTACTTTGAGGAAAGCCGTGTTTCCTGGACGCAGAGCCACGGCATGCGCTTGCGGGGGGAAGGGACCGGGATGATCCTCGCCAAGGTCAGCGTGACATTCAAGAAACCGGTCATCTATCCCGCCAATGTCGTGGTCCATTTGTATGCGGGACGCGTCGGCGGTTCCAGTTTCACGATGCAGCAAACACTGACCGTTGAGGGCGAAACCGAGCCATCCGCGACCGGCGAATGTGTCATGGTCTCGTATGACTACATGCAAAACAAGGCAGTGCCGGTGCCGGAAAAACTGCGCGCGATACTCGAAGGCAAACAGGGATAACGGGGCCCGTGATGGACAAATGGTGGCTGGCCGCACTGGCGGTGGGCGGTGGATCGGCGATTGGCGGATGGGCGCGCTGGGGATTGGCGATGTGGCTGAATCATCGTCATCCGCTTTTTTACTACGGCACGTTTGCGGCCAATGCCACCGGTGGTTTTCTGGTGGGCTTGGCAGTGGCATATTTCACGAGGCACCCGGAGCTTCCGCCCGAATGGCGAATCGCCATCATCACTGGATTTCTGGGGGGGCTCACGACTTTTTCATCCTATTCAGCCGAAGTGGTCGGCCTCATGGATCGCGGCGAAATCGCCTGGGCGCTGGTCGTGGCGGGGTCACATTTGGCGGCGTCATTGCTGCTGACGGCGGCGGGCTTCTGGGTATACCGGCACGTTGTTACGTAACAACGATTCGTAAAATCGTTGCGCGACATTGCAGCCTGATTAGTGGTCGTGATGCTCCAGTCCCGCGTTCAGCAAGGCTCGCGCTTCGAATATCACCTCGGAGGCGGTGAGCCCAAGGGGCGCCATGCCGTGGGCCATGCACGCATCGGCCGCCGCGCCATGCAAATAGACCGCAAGCTTGGCCGCATCAAGCGCATTCAAACCCTGGCCGAGAAACGCGGCAATCATGCCCGATAGCGCGTCACCCATGCCACCGGATGCCATACCGGGATTGCCGGATGTGTTGATGAAGTAGCGGCCGTCCGGCACGGCTATAACGGTTCCCGCACCCTTAAGTACGACAATTCCGTTGAAGCGTTTCGCCAATGCAATCGCCGAGGTCACGCGATCGGCCTCCAGGTGGGCGACAGTTACATTCATCAGGCGCGCCGCTTCGCCCGGGTGAGGTGTCAATACGAAACTCAAGCACTGGCGAGGCGTTTCAGGCATTTGTGGTCGGGAAGTCGCGCCAGTGCTTGACTTTTCCGACAATCCGGCAAGCGTGACACCAAAGCTGGGAGTAGCAGCGATCAGATTGAGTGCGTCCGCGTCCAATACCATGGGAAGGCCGCGGCCGAGCGCCGCTGACAAAAGTCGGGGCGCGGATTTATCCACGCCTAATCCCATGCCGATCGCCAGCACGGTCATTTCGTTTGCGATGGCGAGATCTTCAGCCCTGCGGAACATGATCTCGGGGTTCAACGGATCGTATGCAGGCACATCCTTGGCAACAATCCCTGCAAAAACTTTGCCTGGCCCTATATAAAGCGCTGCACGTGCCGCCAACACCGCAGCACCAACCATGCCTTCGGCGCCACCGATGATACCGACATTGCCGTAGGTACCTTTGTGGGAATGGTGGCGCCGGGCCGGAATCAGCGCGCGAACGTTTTCCGCCGTCAGCAGTTCACCCGAACCGCCGGATTCACTGGGCGCGGCGACGCCAAGCATATCCAGATGCACCTCGCCTGCATGGTCCTTGCCCTCGCCGGTGAACAAACCGGGCTTGAGGCCAAGAAAAGTAATCGTATGATCGGCATGGATAGCCGCGCCCAGCGCAACACCGGTATCGGCGCAAAGGCCGCTCGGTATGTCGATGGACAGAATCGGTGCGCCTTCCGGACTTCCAACTTGACCGCGCATCTGATTCGCGCGTGCAATGACATTGGCGAAAGCACCCGCGGGCGGGCGCACCAGCCCAATACCGAACAAGCCGTCGATGATGAGATCGAAAGTTTCATCCTTGGGAATATCCTTGCGCACTACCACCCTTTGCGCGCAAATACGCGGAATGCGCACGCTTTGCCGCGGGTTCGCCGAACTTGTGATCGCCGAGTGCAACCAGGAACACGCGCTGGCCGGCCTTTTGTAACGCCGCCGCCGCAACCCAGGCGTCGCCGCCGTTATTCCCCGGTCCCGCCAACACCAGGATCACGGCGACTTTCCGCCTTCCTGTCAGCGCCAGTTTCAATGCCAGCTTCGCGACGGCGTCACCGGCGCGTTGCATCAGCGAAATTTTCGGATACTTCTTCGCGTGGGCGACTTCGATCGCGCGTATCTCACCAGCGGTAAAAAGCGCGTCGCGCTTGCATGGCGTCACGGCATTTGTCACGGCGTCAATACCGTATCCTTGGCAACCACCGCCATATTGGGATAATCGAGACTGAAATGCAGTCCGCGGCTCTCTTTTCGTTCGGCCGCGCATCGCACAATCAGCTCGGCCGTCTGTACCAGGTTTCGCAGCTCGATCAGATCATTGGAAATACGAAAATTGGCGTAATACTCGTGAATTTCTCCCTTGAGGAGATCGATGCGGCGAAGCGCGCGCTCGAGGCGCTTGTCGGTGCGCACGATGCCGACGTAGTCCCACATGAAACGCCTGAGTTCATCCCAGTTGTGCGAGATGATGACTTCCTCATCCGCGTTGGTCACGCGGCTTTCATCCCAATACGGTAGCACCGGCGTCTCAAACGCTGGTTGTGCCCGCATGTCCTTTTCAACCGCCTCGGAAAAGACCAGGCACTCGAGCAGCGAATTGCTGGCCAGCCGATTGGCGCCATGCAGCCCAGTACAGGTCACTTCGCCGATCGCATAAAGGCCATCAATGTCGGTACGCCCATTCAAATCGACGACCAGCCCCCCGCAGGTGTAATGCGCCGCCGGCACCACCGGAATAGGATCTGTCGTGATATCGATGCCGAGCGACAGGCATTTTTCATAAATATTGGGAAAATGTGCCTTCAGGAAATTCGCGGGCTTATGCGTGATGTCCAGATGCACGAAATCGAGGCCGCGCTTTTTCATTTCGAAGTCGATGGCGCGGGCGACGATATCGCGTGGCGCCAATTCCGCGCGTTCATCGTGTTGAAGCATGAAGCGTTCACCCGTTGTCGGAATTTTGAGGTGCCCACCTTCGCCGCGCACCGCCTCGCTGATCAGGTATGACTTGGCCGCCGGGTGATACAGACAAGTCGGATGAAACTGGATGAACTCCATATTCGCGACCCGGCAGCCGGCGCGCCAGCCCATCGCCAGGCCATCGCCGGTTGCCACGTCCGGATTGGACGTATAGAGATAGACCTTGCCCGTTCCGCCCGTGGCAAGAACGGTAAATTGGGCGCCGAGCGTGGCGACCATTCCGGTCAAGTTGTTGAGTACATAGGCGCCGTGGCAGCGATTGGGTTCAATCGGCACGGCCAGATCACGGGCAAGCTTGTTTGAGGTGATGAGATCGACCGCCAAGTGGTGCTCAAGCACTTCGACGTTCGGGTGCGATTTCAATTGTTGCGCCAGCGTTTTCTGCACCGCGCGACCGGTCGCGTCGGCCGCATGCACGATGCGGCGGTGCGAATGCCCGCCTTCGCGTGTGAGGTGCAATTCCGCCTGATTTATGTCGTCGTGCGTAAACGGGACACCTTGCTCAACCAGCCACTCGACGGCGCGCCGGCCATTTTCCACGACAAAACGCACCGCCTCATCCTTGCAGAGCCCGGCGCCGGCAACGTGGGTATCGCGGATGTGATTTTCCGGGGAATCATCGGCGCCGAGTACGGCGGCGATCCCGCCCTGCGCCCAAGCGCTTGCGGCATCCAGCAGCTCGTTTTTGGTCACCAGCGCGACTCTCTTTGTCGCTGCGAGACGCAATGCCAGCGACATGCCTGCCAAGCCGCTGCCTATGATGAGAACGTCATATTGCTTCATATTGATACTCTTTTGGCGTAGAACACGTTGCGCACGAATGAACTTATTCGCATCCATCCGGTCAGTACGTGGGTGTTAAACAAGTCCCTGTCGGATAAGCATTTCGAGCGGCAAATTTCCAGTCGAAAATGACTTGGGAGAAGGGCAATGACGGAGTTGACGTTTATAATACCCGACGTAACCGGATTTAACGGTAAAGCATCTCCAAGAGCAGCGTTTCGGCTCGCGAACGCGCGGTCGGTTTGAAAGCGAATGCGAATGCGCGGGCGGCAACGCTCGCAAAGGAGAAGTACACCGACCGCCCGGTTGATCAGGGAAGGGTGTTGATGAGTGATCGCGAAGTCGATCAACAATTGGTGGTGCGTGCTCAGGCTGGCGATAAGCGCGCCTTCGAGCTGCTCGTCATCAAATATCAACGCAAGGTCGAGCGCCTGCTTTCACGTCTGATCCGCGACCAGGCAGAGATCGAGGACGTTACGCAGGAGGCGTTTATCAAAGCCTATCGCGCGCTGGCCAACTTCCGCGGCGACAGTGCTTTCTATACTTGGCTGTATCGAATCGCGGTAAATACGGCAAAGAACTACCTGATGAGTCAGGGGCGGCGCGCACCGACCTCCACCGGCTATGACGCGGAGGAAGCTGAAGGTTTTGAAGACGCGACCGGTTTGCGCGATATTGCAACCCCCGAGGCACAATTGATGTCCAAGCAAATCGCGCAGATCGTCAATCAGACCATCGACAAATTGCCCGAAGAACTAAAAACTGCGATCATGCTGCGCGAGATTGACGGCCTGTCGTATGAAGAAATTGCACAGATAATGGAGTGCCCGATCGGAACAGTGCGTTCAAGAATTTTTCGCGCGCGGGAAGCGGTTGCGGAGCAATTGCGCCCGCAAATGGGCACGTCGAAGGACCACAGGTGGTAATGATGTTGCCGGATTGAAGGATGCAAACATGAACGAAAAATTGTCCGCGCTGATGGATGGCGAATTGGCCCGCGATGAAGCCCAGGGCGTCATCAAGAAACTCGGCAGCGACTATACGCAACGCGAGAGTTGGGGTGCCTATCATTTGATCGGCGCATGTTTGCGTGGGGACGCGATTGGCAACGCCGGCTCCAAAGCGTCGCCACGCAACACTGCACCGAAGCGATCTTCGCGCGATTGGCGGCAGAGCCAACGGTTCTGGCGCCGGCCTCGATCAGAAACCATCGCGCGTGGAAAGCCGAACCCGGATGGCCTTGGCAATGGCTGCGTCAGTCGTCACGGTGTCCGCTGTGGGTGTGGTTGCCTTCAAGCAGCAGCAAGGTGCAACGGTTGCGCCGGTATCGCTGGTGCAACAGGTGGCACCGCAACCGGTGGCCGACGCCTCACTGCAACGTGCGCAGGCGGATCTGAGGGTCAACGACTATCTTGTGGTGCATCGGCAGTTTGCCAATCCGGGCGCTTTTCAGGCGGCCACCCTGAACCAACCGCGCGATGTTGCCCGTGACACGGCGGACGCCGCCCGGCGCGCCGCGGTCCGATAGTGTTCTAGTCGATAATGCTTGCCCATGGACTTACTCACGACGTGATTTGTTGCGTATGAACTGCCTCGGAACTACTCTCGCACCCCCAAGCATGAAAATCTTTGCCGCGGCCACTGCAATCCTCGGTGTTGTGGGTCTAACGGCACAGGCGCAACCTCAACCCTCTCCGTTGGCGCCGGTGCCCCTTGCCGTACACCAGCCCAATGCAGGGCGATCTTGCCATCGAATGGCTTGAGCGAATCTGCCGTTCCGCCAGAGAGCTTCCCTATACCGGCGTGTTTGTTCATCAGACGGCGGATGGTGCAAGCACCTCGCGTATTACCCACTTGGTGGACCGGCAAGGGGTCGAGCTTGAAAAGCTCGAGCCGATGGATGGCCCGCTTACCGAGATCATCCGCCGCAATGAGGAGATGACCTGCTATAAACCCGATTCCCGCACCGTGAGCATTGATCGGCGCGCGACGGGGCGTTTTTTTCCGTCCGTGATCACGGGTAACGCCAAGTCCATTGCCGAATACTATCGCGTCAAATTGGGCAGCGTGGAACGCATCGCCGGATTTGATTGCCAATGGGTGATTCTTGAGCCCAAGGATGCGATGCGTTACATGCAGAAGCTATGTGCGGAAATGGGTACGGGCCTGCTGCTCCGCGCAAAACTGTTCAACAACCGCAATCAGATGGTTGAGCAATTCATGTTCACGCAGCTTGACGTCAATCGCAGTTTGGCCAGGCAATCCCTGAAATCACGCTACGAACAATCGCAAGGCTGGCAAAAGCAGTTCGCCGTGAAATCCGTGAAAGATACCGATACCGGCTGGCAGGTCGGGAACCTGCCGGCGGGATTCAAAAAAATCATGGAAATGACGCGTAACCTGATCGGCCGGCCCGAACCCGTTTCGCACCTGGTTTATTCCGACGGCGTATTAAGCGTCTCGGTATTTGTTGAAACCGTGCAAACCGTCCCCAATTCATTTACTTCGGTCGTGGCGGAAGATGGACCTACTTCCTTTGCCATGCGCGCGGTAGACGATCATCAGGTAACAGTGATGGGCGAAGTACCTGTGGCCGCCGTTCAAACGATTGCCGATGGAGTGGCGCGCCGCACCGCTGACACTCCCATCGGAGCTCGATGTCACATGGAATTGCAGTAAATGCGCCGGCGCCCTAGTCATTGGTCCGGCGTGACTTTTTGTAAATGGAGAAAATATGTCAAATCGTAACCAAATGAACTTGCGCGCCGGATCCTGGACGTCAAGCTATATTGTCGCCGTGTTGCTTTCTGCGTTTTCGCTTGCTTTTGCGAATGCCGCAACCAGCCAGGCGCAAGCGAAAGACCTTCCTGACTTCGCCGAGTTGGTGGACAAGCACGGTCCGGCTGTCGTCAACGTCAGCACCAAAGCCCGCGTGGGAAGTCAGCACCAGGGCCTGCCGCAGTTCGACAACGATGACCTAAATGAATTCTTCCGCCGATTCATGCCGCCTGAAGCGCAGCCGCGCCAGAATCCCAGGTTGCCCCAGAATCCCAACGCACCTCGCCGCAATACACCGCGCAATCAACAGGATCAGGAGCCGCCACTGCGTGACTTCGGTCAAGGATCGGGCTTTATCATTTCCGGTGATGGCTACGTGATCACCAACGCGCATGTGGTCGCGAAGGCTGATGAAGTCACGGTCACGTTGACGGACAAGCGCGAGTTCAAAGCCAAGGTAATCGGCAGCGATGAGCGTACGGATATTGCTGTCCTGAAAATAGACGCGACCGGCCTGCCGAAAGTCAATATTGGCGACTCCGACAGGGTGCGTGTGGGCGAATGGGTACTGGCCATCGGGTCGCCCTTTGGGTTCGAGAATACCGTTACGGCGGGCATCATCAGCGCCAAGGCGCGCGAATCCCGCGAAGCACTTACACCGTTCATCCAGACCGACGTCGCGGTGAATCCCGGCAACTCCGGCGGTCCATTGTTCAACCTGAAGGGTGAAGTGGTCGGCGTGAATTCGCAGATTTTCTCCGGCAACGGCGGCTACCTCGGCATTTCGTTTGCGATCCCGGCCAACATCGCCATCGGCACCGCCAACCAGCTGATCAAGAACGGCAAGGTCAACCGTGGCCGCATCGGCGTTCTGATCGGCCCCGTCAGCAAGGACGCGGCCGAGGCACTATCTTTGCCTAATGACAAGGGCGCATTGGTCCAGTCGGTCGAGAAAGACGGCCCCGCCGAAAAAAGCCGGCCTGCTGGCGCAAGACATCATCCTGAAAATCAACGGCAAATTGATGGATTCAAATTCCGACGTGGTCCGCACCATTGCCAACATGGCGCCAGCGACCAAGGTGGTCATGACGATCTGGCGCAAGGGTTCGACCCGTGATCTCAGCGTAACGGTCGGCGAAGCGCCGGCGGAAAAACTGGCGGTGAAGGTCGCGGACAAAAAGAAAGACGACAAGAAAGATGCCAAGCCGAATCGAATTGGTCTCGTGCTCAGCGATCTGGACGCCACCGAACGCAAGGAATTGAAGGTCGAGCAGGGCGTGCTGGTGAGCGACGTCGAAGGTGCGGCTGCCCGTGCCGGCATCCGCGAAGGCGACGTGGTGCTCGCCGTGAATACCGTAGACGTCAAGTCAAGCAAGCAGTTAAACGAGCTGATTGACAAGCTCGACGCGAAGAAAGCAATTGCCCTGGTGATCAAGCGCGAAAATGACACCCGCCTCGTGACGTTGCGTATCGACAGCAAATAAACTTGCGCCGACTGACAGTTCTGTCGCGAAGCTACTGTCATCTCTGCGATGACATGATTGCGGCCCTGGAGAGTTTCCGGGGCCGTTTTTCATTGACGTTTGACATCGACTTCGTCGATATCGATCAGCATCCGGAACTTGAGGCGAAATGGGGCGACAAAGTACCGGTGTTGCTAAACGCCGAACAGGAAATTTGCCACTACTTTTTGGATGAAGCAGCGTTGCGCCTAGCCTTGAGTTTATGAACAAACACCAGCACTGGTGCGGATCAGCGAACTAAAAGGCCCGCTGTGCCGCGCCAGTGCTAGTGTTTTACTATTTTTCCAGGCCACTTGCACCTGCGTTCTCCATCAACGCGAGCAAAGTGCGCGAGCGAAATTCACGGTGGTACAAAATACCCACCACCAGCGCGCTCGCCGCCATGAATAGCGCCGCATGCATGAACCACGACATCGCTCCCATCGCAAAGTAAAACGCGCGCAAGCCGCGATTGGAATTTTCGCCGGCAAGCGAAGCGAGGGTGGCAGCGCGATTGATGAATGAATCGATGACGGCCTGGTTATCGTTTTCGCCGGCGCGGTGCCAATCATCAGCGATAGGAAATTGAACTGGCGCATCGCCCAGGTAAATTTGAAAAACGCGTAAATGAAAATCACGATCATCAACATGATCTTGATTTCGAATCCGCGCTCACTCGATGCCTGTGCCAGCGGCAGTGACGCCATCACTACGATCGCCTGGGTCGACGCGCCGAGCAATGCCGCGAGTCCGCCGAGCACCAGAATCGACGTGGAGGCGAGAAAGTTATTTCCTTGAAACAGATTCTGGACAATGGCGGCGTCCACGATGCGGTTTTCACGCTGGACGGTGCGGCCCATCCATTCACGCCGGTAGAAATCCATGCGCGAAAGCAGGCTCGCGGTACGATGGCCGTTCCACTCGGAAAAAACGAGTAGCCGACCCAGCAGGCGGCGAACCAGATTGCGGCGACCACATCGAGTGAAGTCAGCCCGAGCAGGCTCACAATTTGGTCCCGAAAATCTTGTCGCCGGCGTCGCCCAGCCCGGGGATGATGTAGCCGATTTCATTCAGGTGGCTGTCGATGGCGGCAGTAAAGATCTCCACGTCCGGGTGCGTGGCGTTGAGTCGCGCGATGCCTTCCGGGGCGGCGACCAGCACCAGGCCTTTGATCTGTTTCGCACCATTCTTTTTCAGCATGTCGATGGTGGCGATCATGGAGCCTGCGGTCGCAAGCATTGGGTCCAGTATGATCGCCACGCGTTCATCGAGGTGCCCGACGAACCGCTCGAAGTAGGGCTCGGGTTGCAATGTATCGTGATTGCGCGAAATGCCGACGACGCTCACCTTGGCGCTGGGAATCATGTCGAGCACACCGTCAAGCATTCCCAGACCGGCGCGCAGAATGGGTACCAGCGTGACTTTCTTGCCTTTGATTTGATCGATCTCCACCGTGCCGCTCCAGCCTTCGACGTGCGTCTTTTCCAGTGGAAAATCCTTGCATGCTTCATAGGCAAGCAAACGGCCAATCTCGGCAGTCAATTCGCGGAAGGATTTAGTACTGAGGTCAGCCCGGCGTAGCAGGCCGATCTTGTGTTTGACGAGGGGATGATTGACTTCAATGACGGCCATGAGTGCTCCCAAAGTGTAGTAGACAGGATAAATCATTCACGGCCCGCAAACCTGTTCAGCCTGTTGCCAACACATCGTGTTGACGCACACGTGTTGCAGCATCCGAGTGAAGTCGGCTAAAATGGTCGACTTGCAGGCACGTAGCTCAGCTGGTTAGAGCACCACCTTGACATGGTGGGGGTCGTTGGTTCGAGTCCAATCGTGCCTACCATTTTTTGATTTGTTGAACGAAAACGACGAAAACGACTGAAAGGGCCGCCAAAACGTCGCAAGACGGGCGGGTAACGAAATGGTTATGACACCGCTGACTACACGGGAGTTTTTCTAACGCCAGGCTGCGCGGTTTCTTTTCGTCTTTCGCAAATCGACGAACTTCCAAAAAAGCGCGGCTCATCCGCGCTTTTTTATTTTCAGAATCAGGAGCTCGCTATGATTTCCATCACCTTGCCCGACAAATCAGTACGACAATTTGACGATCCCGTCACAGTTGCGGAAGTGGCAGCAAGCATCGGCGCGGGCCTCGCCAAGGCGGCACTCGGCGGCAAGGTAGATGGAAAGCTGGTCGATACCAGTTTCGTCATCGAAAATGACGCCACGCTCGCCATTGTCACCGACAAGGACGCCGACGGCCTGGAATTGATTCGCCATTCGACGGCACATCTGCTCGCCTATGCCGTGAAATCATTGTTTCCCGACGCCCAAGTGACGATTGGTCCTGTGATTGAGCACGGCTTTTACTACGACTTCTCATACAAACGGCCGTTCACACCGGAAGATCTGGTCGCCATCGAGCAAAGAATGGCCGAACTCGCCAAGCGCGATATTCCCGTTACGCGCAAGGTGTTGCCGCGCGACGAAGCGGTCGCGTTTTTCAAGGGGCTCGGTGAGCACTACAAGGCAGAAATCATTGCATCAATTCCTGCCGACCAGGACGTTTCACTCTATTCGGAAGGCGATTTTACGGATCTTTGCCGTGGCCCGCACGTGCCGTCCACGGGCAAGTTGAAAGTGTTCAAGTTGATGAAAGTGGCCGGCGCCTATTGGCGTGGCGACTCGAAGAACGAGATGCTCCAGCGAATATATGGGACAGCCTGGGCGAAGAAGGAAGAGCAGGACCACCATCTGAACATGCTCGCAGAAGCCGAAAAGCGCGACCATCGCAAGATCGGCAAGCAACTCGACTTGTTCCACATGCAGGATGAGGCGCCGGGCATGGTGTTCTGGCATCCCAAAGGCTGGGCCATCTGGCAACAGGTTGAGCAATACATGCGCACGGTTTACCAGGAAAACGGCTATCAGGAAATCCGCTGTCCGCAAATTCTCGCGAAAGGGTTGTGGGAAAAATCCGGACATTGGGAAAACTACAAAGACAACATGTTCACGACAGAGTCGGAGAAACATGACTATGCAATCAAACCGATGAACTGTCCGGGTCACATCCAGGTCTTCAATTCCGACCTGCGTTCATACCGCGATTTGCCGCTGCGCTATGGCGAGTTTGGCTCTTGCCACCGCAACGAAGCATCCGGCGCTTTGCACGGCATCATGCGGGTACGCGGGTTTGTGCAGGACGATGGTCATATTTTTTGCACAGAAGATCAGATTCAGCAGGAGTGCCTTGATTTCACTAGACTTTTGCAGAAGGTTTACGCCGACTTTGGTTTCAAAGACATCATCTACAAACTGTCGACGAGGCCCGACAAACGCGTCGGTTCGGATGAATTTTGGGACAAAGCTGAAAAAGCCCTGGCAGATTCGCTCAATACCTGTGGCGTGCCGTGGGAAGAACTGAAAGGCGAGGGCGCATTTTATGGTCCAAAAATCGAATACTCTCTGAAAGACGCATTGGGACGGGTCTGGCAATGCGGCACGATGCAGGTAGATTTCAACATGCCAATTCTGTTGGGAGCTGAATACGTCGATGATCACAGTACGCGCCGGTCCCCGGTTATGCTGCATCGGGCCATCGTCGGTTCCTTGGAGCGCTTCATCGGCATCCTGATTGAAAATCACGCCGGCGCACTGCCGGTTTGGCTTGCCCCCGTGCAAGTCGTTGCTCTTGATGTCACGGAACACCAGGCGTCATATGTCAATGAGGTGGTTTCCGGCCTGAAAGCCGCTGGATTTCGGGTGCAGCCTGATTTGCGCAACGAGAAAATTTCCTATAAAATACGGGAACATAGCTTGCAAAAAGTTCCTTTTTTGCTGGTCTTAGGCGACAAGGAGCTGCAGGCAAAGACCGTAACAGCACGCGTTCGAGATGGAAAAGGCGGCGGTGAAAACCTGCCGCCGATGCGCCTTGAAGCGTTTATTTCGCATTTGAGAGCGGAAATCGCGGCCCGGCGCTAGGAGAAGTATGGCGTGGCCGCATCATTTTCCCCCGCCTTTTTTCCGAAATTTGCAGCATTCGACCTTGAGGCGATGACCATCATCGCCCAAGATAAACAGCAACAACTGGGAGAGTTTTATCGCTACTGAAAAAGACGTCCGAATCAATACTGAAATCACCAATGTGACAGAGGTTCGGCTGCTTGGCCCTGAAAGTGAGCCACTTGGAATCGTAAGTCTGGCGGAAGCCAACCGGCTTGCGGAGGAAAAAGAACTGGATTTGGTGGAAATCGCCCCGACGGCGAAGCCGCCTGTGTGCCGGATTATGGATTTCGGCAAATTCAAATACCGCGAGGCCAAAAAAGCCCACGAAGCCAAACTAAAGCAGAAGCAGATTCAGGTAAAGGAGGTGAAATTCCGACCGGGTACCGATGATGGTGATTACAACATCAAGGTACGCAATCTGAAACGTTTTCTGGAAGAAGGCGACAAAACAAAATTACCCTGCGCTTTCGCGGACGTGAAATGGCTCATCAGGAATTGGGCATGGCGTTGCTGAAGCGCGTGGAAGCAGATTTGACGGAGCTGGGGCAGGTGGAACAGTTTCCAAAGATGGAAGGCCGGCAGATGGTGATGATGGTCGGGCCAAGAAAGAAACACTGATTTCTCAAGGAGCGTACCGCTCCGGCCGCGATTTTCCGCGGCCAACGGTGCACATAAGTCGACTTCAGGTCACAAGCGTGGAATGGTTCCACCACCTGCTGCGGCAACGTAGTCAAAAGGTAGAAATATGCCAAAGATGAAAACCAAAAGTGGCGCCGCCAAGCGGTTCAAGCCGCGCGGCAGCGGCTCAATCAAGCGCTCCATGGCGTTCAAACGCCACATCCTCACCAAGAAAACCACCAAGAACAAGCGTCAATTGCGTGGAACGGCTGAGATTCATGCAACCAATCTGGTCAGTGTGCATCGCATGCTGCCCTACGCGTAAGGAGCGCCACCATGCCTAGAGTTAAACGTGGTGTAACTGCCCGCGCCCGTCACAAGAAAATTCTCAATCTGGCCAAAGGTTATCGCGGTCGCCGCAGCACCGTATTCCGCATCGCCAAAGAAGCGGTGATGAAGGCCGGCCAGTACGCTTACCGCGATCGTCGAAACAAGAAACGCGTGTTCCGTGCGCTGTGGATTGCCCGGATCAATGCGGCCGCGCGGAATGGCGGCATGACCTATTCGCGTTTCATGAACGGACTGAAAAAAGCCCACATTGAAGTCGATCGTAAAGTGCTGGCGGATCTGGCGGTAATGGACAAGCCGGCATTTGCGCGATTTATGGAGCAAGCCAAAGCTGGCCTTGCTGCGTAGGTGCACAAAAAACGTAATTGCCTTGTACGAAAATCAAAACGCAGAAGGCCCGCTGACTAACCACAGCGGGCCTTTTGTTTTTTGTTGAACCCGCACGATGACCCGCAACGATAAAGTGAATTGTTCCCCATGAATACGCTTCATGCCATATTGACGGATGCCACGGCAACCTTGGGTGCCGTGAAATCGATGCCTGAGCTCGAGCAGATAAAGGCGAAGTATCTCGGCAAGGCTGGCTCAATTACCGAGCAACTCAAGTCGCTTGGCAAATTGCCCCCTGAAGAGAAGAAAACCGCTGGCGCAGCGATCCCTGAGATCACGTCGCTGGTCGACACACTGCTCAACGACCCGGATGCTCGCATTGCGCACGCCGAACACGAAATGAAACTGGCGGCGGCATCCATCGCCGTGACGTCACCCGGTCGCAATCCTGGCCTCGGTGGCCTCCATCCCGTCACGCGCGCGCTGGAGCGAATTGAAGCGCTATTTGCCACCATGGGGTTTTCGGTTGCCGATGGCCCGGAAATTGAAACCGATTACTACAATTTCACCGCACTCAATACCCCGCCGAACCATCCTGCGCGTTCAATGCAGGATACGTTTTACCTCGCCAACTCCGAACACGTTTTGCGCACACACGTCTCCCGTACAGATTCGTTACATGCAGGCGCAATCGCAAAAGGAGGGCCACCGATTCGCATCATCTGCCCCGGCCGCGTTTATCGCTGCGACCACGACGCAACGCATTCGCCAATGTTCCATCAGATCGAAGGGCTGTGGGTGGACGAGGGCATCAGCCTGGCAGACCTAAAAGGTACGCTCACGCAGTTTTTTAGGGCGTTTTTCGAGCGCGAGGACATGCAGATCCGTTTTCGTCCCTCGTTTTTTCCATTCGTCGAACCGGGTGTCGAAGTCGATATGGAGTGGGAAAACAAGGGCGGCAAGATCAAGTGGCTGGAAATCGGCGGTGCGGGCGTGGTCCATCCGCAGGTGCTGCGTAACGGCGGCATCGACCCGGAAAAATATTCGGGATTTGCTTTCGGTATGGGCCTGGATCGACTCGCGATGCTGAAGTACGGCGTCAACGATCTTCGTTTGTTCTTCGAAAACGACATGAAGTTTCTCAGCCAATTCCGTTAGCAAGGTCAATAAAGATGAAGGTTTCTGTAAATTGGTTGAAAGAGTTGGTCGACATCAATTTGTCGGTCGATGAGTTGGCCCACACGCTAACGATGGCGGGTCTCGAGGTTGAAGAAATTTCCCCGGTGGTGGCCGCGTTTGATCATATTGTCGTGGCTGAAGTCAAAAGTACCGCTCCGCACCCGAATGCCGACAAGCTGCGGGTTTGCGACGTGGATGCCGGCACCGGCGCGACATTGCAGATCGTCTGCGGTGCGCCGAATGTTGCGCCAGGTATGCGCGTTCCCTGTGCGTTGGTTGGGGCCAAGCTACCCGGCCTTGAAATCAAGCAGGCGAAGCTGCGCGGCGTCGAATCAAACGGGATGTTGTGTTCCGCAAAGGAGCTGGGGCTCTCGGATGATCACGGAGGCTTGTTGTCGCTGGCGCCCGACGCGCCGATCGGTCAGAGCATTCGCAAATATCTCGATCTCGACGACGCCTATTTGACGTTAAAAATGACCCCCAATCGCGGGGATTGCCTTTCCATGATCGGAATTGCGCGCGATCTCGCGGCGATCACGGGTGCCGCATTGAGGCTTCAAGTAATTGCGACGAATCCAGCTACCGGTGACGCAGCGCGTCATATTTCAATTTCGGCGCCGAAAGCCTGTGGCCGCTATCTGGGCAGAGTCATTTCACACCTCGATACGCGCGTCGCCACGCCCGAGTGGATGAAGCGTCGCCTTGAACGCGCCGGCTTCCGCTCGATTGCGCCGCTGGTCGATATCACCAATTACGTGACGCTGGAACGCGGACGTCCCATGCATGCCTTTGACAATGACAAACTGCAAGGACGAATCGACGTCCGATTTCCGCTGGCCGGCGAAGAAATGAACCTTCTCAATGAGCAGCACGTCGTGCTGCAACCCGACATGCTACTGATCACGGACGAAAATGGCCCGATCGGCATGGGCGGCATCATGGGCGGGCTGGAAAGCATGGTAACCAGCGACACGCGGCACGTTTTTTGAATCGGCCCATTTTGATCCTGCTGTGATCCAGGAAAGACGCGCACCCTCGGCATCAATTCCGACGCCGCATACCGCTTTGAACGCGGTGTCGATCCCGACGGCGCGCGTGATGGCATTGAATACGCCACGCGTTTGGCGATGGAAATTTGCGGCACACCTGAATCGAAAATAGGGCCGGTAGTCGAAGCGCTCGGCGAACTGCCTGCGCGACCAGCGGTCAAGGTACGGCCGGGACGAGTCATTCGCCTGATAGGCATGGAGGTCGCCGTCAATGACATGATTGGCGCCCTGACGCGATTGCAATGCAAGGTCGTGGTTGAGGACACAAAACTGATTGTTACGCCGCCCTCATACCGCTTTGACCTGAACATCGAAGAAGACTTCATCGAAGAAATCGCCCGCGTTCACGGCTACGAGAATGTGCCCGCCAAACCGCCGGTTTCGTCACTGCCGATGATGTCGATACCTGAAGGCCAGCGTTCACGTCATGCGTTACGCCATGTACTTGCGGATCTCGGATATCAGGAAGTGGTCAACTACAGTTTCACGCCGGAAGATTGGGAGACCGATTTTGCGGCGAATACTGCGCCGCTCAAGTTGGCCAATCCAATTGCCGGCCACATGAGCGTGATGCGCAGCAACCTTGTTGGCGGGCTAATCGAATCGCTAAAGCACAACCTCAACCACGGCGAGGCGCGCCTGAAGCTGTTCGAAATCGGTCGATGTTTTCTCGCCGATGAGGCCAGCATCCATTCGCAGCCCGAAAAACTTGCCGGACTAGCTTATGGCCCCCGCTTTCCGGAGCAATGGGGTGAAGGCGGTCAGAAGGGCGCGCTTGCCGACTTCCACACGGTCAAAGGCGCGTTGGAAATCCTGCTGAATGACGATTCTGCTCGCTTCGAAAAAGGTCACCCATCCCGCATTGCATCCCGGTCGCTCCGCAAATCCGAATTGACGGAAAGCAAATCGGAATCTGGGTGAACTACATCCGCGATGGCAACAAAAGTACGACTTGCCGCAAGCGCCCATTTTGTTCGAAATTGACATTGAATCGCTAACGCGTTCATCGGGCCCAAAATATCACGCTATCTCACGGATGCAGTCGGTGCGCCGGGACATCGCGCTGATAGTCAACGAATCGGTTGAAATTCAGACCATGCTTGACGCCGTTTTGAGCCGAAAACTGGCGTCCGTCATCGAATTTGCACCTTTTGACATTTACCGCGGCTCCAACCTTGAAAACGGGAAAAAAAGTGTTGCGCTTCGTATAGTTATGCAGGATACTGACAGGACTTTGACAGATTCGGAAGCGGATACCAAAGTTTCCGAAATAGTTGAAGTGTTGAATCAGGTTTGTGGCGCAACCCTAAGAAAATAAAGCGAATTCATATGACGCTCACGAAAGCGGAACTTGCTGACTTGATGTTTGAAAAAGTTGGCCTGAATAAGCGCGAAGCCAAGGATATGGTGGAGTCTTTTTTGAAGAGATTGCCTTGCATTGGAAAATGGCGACAGCGTCAAGCTGTCCGGATTTGGCAATTTTCAGTTGCGTAACAAGCCCCAGCGTCCCGGTCGCAACCCGAAGACTGGCGAAGAAATTCCGATCACGGCCCGCCGTGTCGTGACATTTCATGCCAGCCAAAAACTGAAGAGCCTCGTGGAGAAGTCGTTCAATGGAACCGTTGCTCACCAGTAGCCTCCCGGCGATTCCCGCGAAACGTTACTTCACCATTGGTGAGGTGAGTGAGCTTTGTGGCGTCAAGCCGCATGTGCTGCGATATTGGGAGCAGGAATTTACCCAGCTAAAGCCACTGAAACGCCGCGGCAATCGCCGCTATTACCAGCACCACGAAGTGCTGCTGATTCGCCGCATCAGGGAATTGCTCTACGAACACGGCTTCACTATCAACGGCGCCAGAAATCGCCTTGACGAACCGGGCAGCGCGGTCTCAAAGAGTTTGCGATTGGAAAGACAAATTGAACTAAGGGAAGTCAAAAGCGAACTCAAAAGCATCCTCTCCATGCTAAGCGCGTAGCCTTGGCCACGCTTTCAACGCTATAATCGCAGTTCGGTCGGGGCGTAGCGCAGCCTGGTAGCGCACTTGCATGGGGTGCAAGGGGTCGGAAGTTCGAATCTTCTCGCCCCGACCAATACACTGATGGCTTGGCGATATTCGCCAGGCCATTTTTCTATCAGCGATCAACTTCGGTTGATTGCCTCCCGAAACGTGCGCTGCTGGCATGTTGACGAGCTTGCCAGATTCCAGATTTCCGGAATTTGCTGCGCTCAAACTGGGCGACTTAATGGCGATAGACTTCGCGTAAACGCCAAACGCAAGTACTGGTGCGCCTTTCGGGGCACAAATCGCCTGAGCGCCGCACCAGTTCTCGTGTTTGATCTTCAGGCCAAAGCCGGCAGGCCAGCCTTGACCGAGCGCCGCGAAATCGAGAGCCTTTAAATGGATAACCAATCAAATCGGTGAAACCAATGCCCCGCGATTGTAACGCATAATTTATATTATGTTAAATTGCAAGGTGGTAGCCCGGTCTCGTTCTCACACGTGCACGATTCCAAATATTTCATGCGATACCTCGAATCGTTTCGAGCGGCGGCGTGGCAGCTGCTTTGCGAGTTCCAAAAAGTCCGGCGATCGCAATGCCAACTCCGCCACCGAGAATGCCGATCACCGGTATCCAGTAATTAATACTGAATGGGATCCCAAGCACCCTGTCGGAAAGAATCGCGGCTAGGGAGAGCGCGCCGCCACTGGCCACCAAACCGGACAATAGGCCAATGGCCAAGAATTCGGCAAGCTGCACCACAACCATTTGCCGGCGAGTGGCGCCCAAAGTACGCATGATGGCTGCGTCGTAAACACGCTCATCCTGTGTGGTCGCGATGGCTGCATAAAGTACGACCAAACCAGCGGCGAGCGCAAAGAGGAACACAAAAGAAACACCATTCGCCACCTGGTTGGTAATCGCGCGCACCTGACTCATGATGGCCGTCAGATCAATTACAGAGAGATTCGGAAACTGACGAATGAGGCCGTTCACGATGGATTCATTGCCCGGCTTGAGATGAAAACTGGTTATGTAGCTGGCCGGATAGTCATCCAGCACGCCAGGGCTGGCAAGCACAAAGAAGTTGGCTTTGAAGGAATCCCATTCAACCTTCCGCAGGCTTGTGACGGGAGCAGTGAATTTTGAACCGGCGATATCGAAAGTCAGGGTATCGCCCAGTTTGATGTCCAGCGTCTTGGCAATACCCTCCTCCAGGGAAAACTGTTTTTCACGAGTATCCGGCCCCCAGAATTTGCCCGCGACAACCCGGTTGTCGGGCTGCAACTTGGTCGCCCATGAAAGATTGAATTCCCGCTCGCTGAGGCGCTTGGCGCGCTCATCCGCGAACGCCGCGGGCGCAATCGCCCTTTCGTTCATTGCGGTTAACCTTCCCTTTACCATCGGATACAGGTCTGGCGTTGCCATGTCGCGACCGGCAAAATAGCTTTTAACATCAGTAAGTTGATCACTCTGAATGTTGATGACAAAGCGGTTCGGCATGTCTTCCTTGAGACTATCCTGCCACCGCGTAATCATGTCGGTTCGAACGAGCGTTAGCAAAAGCATGGCCATGATGCCCAGCCCCAGCGCCATGATTTGAATCAGGCTCCCGCCCGATCGTCGTTTCATGTTGGCGATGCCATAGCGCCACGAACCGCTGGTCGCGCCTCGCAGATTCCCGGCAAAATGAATGAGCAGCCATCCTGCCAAGGCGGCCGCGGCCAGCGCCACGACAAATCCGCCAACGGCTATTGCGCCAAGTTTGAACTCGCCAGCGCGCCAGACAATGAGTCCAGCCAATGTAGCAAAGCCCAGCAGGTAGGCGAAGGCCGCACTTGCCTCGAACGGATCCAGATCGCGTCGAAGCACACGAAGGGTGGACACTTTACGCAATGCCAACAATGGCGGAAGCGTAAATCCAAGCAATAGCACCAGACCAATTGCGAAGGCTTGAATGGCCGGAATGATCGTGGGCATCGGTAGCGCGACCGTAAGAAAACCAGTGAGCATGGTTGCAAGCACGCTTTGCGCCGCAAACCCCGCGAGTGTTCCCAGCAGGCAGGCCACAAATGCCAGCAACAGGAACTGCCACAGATTGAGCATGAAAATATCGCCCTGCGTCGCACCAAGGCAGCGCATGATCGCAGCGCTATCCATTTGCCGATCAGTGAAGCGACGTGCCGCGAGCGCCACGGCGACCGAGGCAAGCACGACAGAAAGAAGCGCCGCCAGCCCCAGAAAACGCTGTGCGCGCTCCAGCGCCACGCGCACCTCGGAGCGAGAATCACGCACACTTTCCAGTCGTTCGCCGCGCTCCAGCTTGCCGGCAAATGTCAGGCGAAATTCATTCACCAACTTGCTTTCGCCGGCAACGAGAAACCGATACGTTGCACGACTGCCGATCTGAAGCAGCCGCGTCGCAGCAAGGTCCTGCATGTTGAGCATTACCCGAGGCGCGATGCCAAAGTAGTCCAGTACGCTGTCCGGCTCTTTGGTGAGCACGGCCACGATCTTCAGTGATGTCGCGCCTACCTTGAGCGTGTCCCCGACTTTCATGTTAGTGCGCCCAAGTAAGACTGCCGGCACCCATACCGTTCCCGGTGCCGGAATATCGCTGGTTTCGCGGCCGGGAACGCCTGGCTCATCGGCGATGTTGAATTTCCCCCGCAGCGGGAATCCCTGTGTGATGGCCTTGAGCTCAGCCAGATTGACGCCCTGCCCTTTCTCTTCAGCACCGGCCACCATGCTGGGAAACGTCACGGATTCCGCGGTCGCCAGATTGAGCCGCGCGGCAACATCACGAAAGCGTGCAGCCGCGGGTTTATCCGAGATCACCACGGCATCCGCGGCAATGAGCTCATTGGCCTGCCGGTTTAGCGCGGATTCAACCCGGTCGGCAAAAAACGCCACGGTGCTGACGCTCATGACCGCGATGAACAGAGCGGCCAGCAATACACGAGCCTCTCCTGATTTGCCATTACGGCGCACCATGCGCAATGCGAGTGCAAATTGTTTCATTACATCGCCATCTCTTGTCGATGTGCTTCAGTGCTAACCACGCCCGCATCGATATTCAGTTGCCGACCGCATCGTGTCGCGATTCCGAGGTCATGAGTGACGAGAATCAATGTCGTACCGCGTTCGCGATTGAGTTCAAACAGCAAGTCGATCATTGCACGACCCGTCTTCGCGTCGAGATTGCCCGTGGGTTCATCGGCAAATAGCAGCTTTGGTTCGGTAACAAAGGCGCGGGCAATCGCCACTCGCTGTTGCTCTCCACCGGAAAGTTGCTTTGGATAGTGCGTGAGACGGGCGCCGAGGCCGACACGTTCAAGAATGGATCGCGCCCTCTTCCCGGCGTCTACGGCACCGCGTAGTTCGAGGGGAAGCATGACATTCTCCAGCGCCGTCAACGATGGCAGCAACTGGAATGACTGAAAAACGAACCCCACCAATCGTCCGCGAAGTTTGGCGCGTCCATCCTCGTTGAGTGAAAACAAGTCTTCATTGCCAATGAAAACCTTGCCTTGACTTGGCGTGTCCAATCCAGCCATCAGGCCCAGCAAAGTGGACTTACCGGATCCCGACGCGCCAACGATCGCGATAGCTTCCCCGGCGTCAACGCTAAAATTCGCATTGTTGACAATAGTAAGTTCGCCATCATTGGTCGTGACCCGTTTACTGAGATCAATAGCACGGATCATGCTCGTGGGCGGAGCGGAAAAACTGGTCGATAACGTCATGGAATCAGGCATTGAAATGGATTGTTCGTCGGGAGGAGTGAGTGAAAATTGAAAAATTGATTTGAATATTGCCAGCTCACCCACAGTTATGCAGCGATAATCTGACAAATTGTCGATATTGGGAAATGACTTGAATTTGCGCCAAATAATAAAGATTGCGTCTGAATGCCGTATTACAAGCTCACTATCGACAAGGTGGCACAGGCTTTTTCTTGGCGCAGTTCTGACCATGGCATATGCCCTTGCGATCCCCATTGCAAGTGCAGCGACGGCACAAACCGTCATGATTTACGGAGACAGTTTGTCAGCGGCGTACGGACTCGACCCGAATGATGGCTGGGTGAGTCTGCTACAAGTAAGGCTAAAGCCCGAAGGCATCATCGTGGTCAATTCGAGCATCAGCGGCGAGACCACCCACGGCGGCCTGAGTCGAATCAGTACCGATCTCGCGAAAATCAAACCCAACGTAGTCGTACTAGCGTTGGGGGCAAACGACGGACTACGTGGTCTGCCGATTGCGGATACAAAAAAGAATCTGCAATCGATGATTGACAGCATTCAGAAGGCCAAGGCGAGAATAGTGCTCATCGGGATTCAGATTCCGCCCAATTATGGAATTGACTATTCAAGACAATTCCGCGATCTGTATTTTGAGCTCGCAAAAAGCAACCGAGTGTTACCGCCGCCATTTCTCCTTGAGGGCGTTGCCGACAAACTGGAATTGTTTCAAGCCGATCGTCTGCATCCGAAAGCAGAAGCACAACCGGCAATCCTGGAGAATGTATTGCCCACTATACGGAAAGTACTCAACAAGACTGCATCCGCGACGAAGGCCGATGCCAAACCATGATTGCCCTGGACAAACACTTCACAGTTCCCGTCAAAACTGGCATGCGGTTACTACCGCTTTCTCTGGATGATCTTGGCAGCTTCGATGCAATAATTGATGTGCGAAGTCCAAGCGAGTTTGCGGAGGACCATTTGCCGGGCGCCGTAAATTTCCCGGTGCTCAACGACTCAGAACGCGTGAGAGTCGGGACCTTGTACAAGCAGAGTTCAGCCTTCGAGGCGAAGAAAATCGGCGCGGCGATCGTCGCACGGAATATCGCCTCGCACATTGAAGTGTCATTTCTGGGCAAACCCAAGCGCTGGAAGCCGCTAGTCTATTGTTGGCGAGGTGGCTCACGCTCAGGCGCAATGTCACATGTCCTGCGCAGCATTGGGTGGCCAACCCTGCAACTGGAGGGCGGATACAAGGCTTGGCGCAGCCAAGTACGTTCTGATCTGGAGAGCCTGCCTGCAAAATATGGGTATCAGGTCATTTGCGGGCGCACCGGGTCCGGGAAGAGCCGCCTGCTCGACGCGCTCGCGAGCAATGGGCAACAGGTGCTAGATCTGGAGAAACTGGCCGCCCACAAGGGATCCGTTCTGGGTGATTTACCGGACGAAGCACAGCCTGCGCAAAAGATGTTTGAAAGTCGTATCTGGGTGGAACTGTCGCGCTTTAACCCGGCGAAACCGGTCTACGTCGAAGCAGAAAGCAAGAAAGTCGGAAGCCTTAGAGTACCCGAGACACTAATTCAGCGCATGCGCATCAGCCCATGTTACGACGTGCTGACACCGGAAGCGCTGCGGGTACAGTTGCTGCGAGAGGAATACACCCACCTGATCGCGGATACCGACCTGCTGTTTGCCAAACTTGATTGCCTGAAGGCGCTGCATTCGATTGATCGGATTGATGCATGGAAATCATTGGCGCACAGTGCGCGCTGGGATGAATTCGTTGCGGATATGCTGGTTCACCACTACGATCCTGCTTATCGGCGATCGATGTTTAGGAACTACATCCACGCGGAAATAGCGACGCCTTTGCCAATCGCAAGTATCTCGGCTTCGAGCTTTCTTAATGTCGCGCGCGCGTTGCCTGGTTGAAGGGTGCCACCTGTAAAATAACTGTCGCCATCCCACTTCCAATCAGTTAAACTCGTTGAAAATCAGTATCTAACGGTTGATACTTCACTGATTTTCTAACTTATTTTGACGATATACCACGCAGGTCAAAAGCAAGAACACAAAAACATGCATAGCCGCCCGACAAGAATTGGAAAATACGATATCAGTGGTGAACTGGGCCGTGGCGCTACCGCAGTCGTCTATCTTGGTGAGGACCAGTTCAATGAACGCAAGGTCGCCATCAAGGTAGCGACAAGCGACGAGGGTATGGGCCCGGACGAGGCGCGACGCTTCGAAAAACTGTTCCTCAATGAAGCCGCCATGGTCGGCAAGCTTTCTCATCCCAATATTGTCGGTGTTTACGATGCGGTCGTTGAGGGTGATTTGCGCTATATCGTCATGGAGTACGTGGGCGGAGGCAACCTAAAAAAGTTTTGCACTGAGACTAACCTGCTACCAGTCCGACAGGCCGTATTGATCATTTTCAAGGCATGCCGTGCGCTGGATTACGCATTTCAGAATGGCGTCATACATCGCGACATAAAGGCCGCCAACATTTTGTTGTCCGATCGCGACGACATCAAGATTTCGGATTTTGGCACCGCACAGATTTCCCATTCAACGCATACGCAGATCGACGGTTTTGTCGGCTCTCCTGCCTACATGGCGCCGGAGCAAATCAACGAGGAACCGCCTTCGGTGCAAACCGATATCTACTCCCTTGGCGTGACCATGTATGAACTGCTTGCGGGGCGACTGCCTTTCCAGGCAATGAATTCCGTGGCGATGATCAACAAGATCCTCAATGAGGACCCTACTCCACTCAAATCGATACGTCCCGATATTCCGGACAAGCTGGTGGAAATCGTCGAAAAGGCGATGGCTCGGGACGCCACCAAACGCTACCCCGCTTGGTACGCGATGGCGCGCGATCTGGCAGAGACCTTTCCCCAACTTGAGAAGTACTCATTCGAAATATCGTCGGCGGAGAAGTTCAACGCACTACGAAAAATTGATTTTTTCCGCGACTTTCGGGATTCAGAGCTCTGGGAAGTACTTAGAGGCGCGATCTGGGAGCATCATTCGCGTGAACAAAGCCTGCTGTTGGAGGGCGACATTGGCCATGCCTTTTTTATCATCGTCTCCGGTCAAGTGAAAGTAATTAAGGACGGCAAGTTACTAAACGTCCTGAAGGACGGAGATTGCTTCGGCGAAATGGCCTATTTGTCGGGTGACAAAGCTCGGCGAACCGCTTCCATTATTTCAGTCTCCGAAGTGCAATTATTGAAGGTGCAGGATGTTCAATTGGAACAGTTGTCCGATGCTTGCCAACTGCGCTTCAACCGCCAGTTCTTGAAGACGCTCATTGAGCGCCTAGCGTGGACCAGCAACGTACTTGCCCAAGTTAAGAAGTAGATTTCCTAGATTGCTCGACTGACCTAGCATATCTCTCTGATGTGCACGACAATCACTCGCGCCCTTGGCATGGCGTGAAATAATCCGGCTTTCACACCGGTGTGCACCATGGCGGAGCATCAACGCTGCACGAAGTCGAGAAACTCAAAAGTGCGGTCTAAATCGATTATGGGATGACGAGAATAATGAAGATTTCCAAAGGAATGTCGGTCAAGGTGACGCTCGCCATTTTCAGTGGCATTGTTGCGTTCATTTTCATCATTGTCGGCGTGATCGCCTACAACTCTGCGGGTTCGTTTCGCGGGATCGTCGAGAAATCGACCAGCAATGCCGTCCTCCAGCAACACACGGGGGACATTGGCAAGATGCACGACTCGATTCGCGGCAATATCATTTCTTACATCCTCGCTTTTGAGCGGGGTGAGAACGACTGGCTGGATCGCACCGAGAAAAAATACGCCGCCGACAAAAGGGCAATATTGAGTGCGCTGGCAGCCACCGATGCGGTCCAAGTGTCGCCTGAAGTTCGAGCAGCGATTTCCGCCGCCAAACCGGTACTTGAAGCGTACGTGCGCGATGCCGATAAGCGAATCGTCGATGCCAAAAGTAATCTTATCGGCGTGATCGCAGAAATTCCGGAGTTCGAGAGGTCTTTCAATCGGGCGGGTGACGTGCTAAGCAAGCTTTCCGAAGCCGTACAAAGAGAGAACGCTGCCTTTCAGCAGCAGAGTCAGTCTATGGCAGGCAGTGCGGCCATCATGGTCGCCCTGGCTGTATTTATTGGCCTAATTGCCGTCGGAGCGGTAGCTTGGTGGACACATCGCCTTATCTCCCGGCCCATCGACCAAGTTCTGCGCGCCACCGAAGACTTACGGACCGGCGAAGGTGATCTGACGCGCAAGCTGCCGGCAATGTCGGGCGAATTTGGTCAGCTATCAAGATCAATGAACGGATTTGTCAGCCAATTGCACGATCTTATTGCGCAAGTTGCGATCAATGCCGGCGAAATCGCCAATGCCGCACGTCAGATCAGTGCGGGTAACACGGATCTCTCGGCTCGCACAGAAGAACAAGCGTCAACATTGGAACAAACCGCGTCTAGCATGGAGGAATTTACTTCGACCATCCGCCAAAATGCAGAGAACACCAAGCTTGCGAATGGTCTGGCGCTCTCCGCCTCTGACGCCGCCCGCAAGGGTGGCAGTGTCGCGATCAAAGCCGTTGAAAAAATGGCCGCCATAAATTCCAGTTCTCGCAAGATTGGCGAAATTATCAGCGTGATCGACAGCATTGCACTTCAGACCAATATTCTCGCGCTGAATGCGGCAGTAGAGGCGGCGCGCGCGGGCGAGCAAGGCCGCGGATTTGCCGTGGTTGCCGGCGAAGTTCGTGCGCTCGCGCAGAGAAGTGCCGCAGCTGCCAAGGAAATCAAGGAACTTATACGGAATTCCGTCGATCAGGTCAGCGAAGGCACACAACTGGTCAATGAGGCCGGAACGGCGATGCAGAACATCGTTGTCGGTATCCAGCAGGTAACCGAGATCAACAACGAAATATCCGTGGCCTCACATGAACAAGCGACGGGTATCGAGCAAGTGAATCGCGCCATTGTGCAAATGGAAGAAGTCACGCAACAGAATGCCGCGCTGGTTGAAGAGGCTGCTGCCGCCGCGGAGTCGATGCGCGAACAGGCGGAAGTGCTATCAGAGCTGGTATCAAGATTCAAACTGGATGATGCCAAACTGCGCGAGGATCAGACACGCGCGCGCCGAACGGCAGCATTGGCTGACAGCGGTCCCGTCAAGGGGCCGCCGACAACTCGTCTTGGGAGCGAACCACGCAATAAGGCGCCAGCGCTTCCGAAGGACCTTGAGGGCGAGTGGGAAGAGTTCTAGCCAAGGTATTCGAAGTCTCTTTTTGCAAAGTGTAGAAGCGTAAATGCGCAATGCGCGCTCCAATTGTCAACTTTTGTTTCGCGAGTTGCACGGAGCGACCGGACATCACACAATCATGATGATCAACTCTGCAAGTTCGCGTCGGCGATGCCGTTTGACATTAGCCGGCCGATCTCGAGGCACAAAGATAATTAGCCAACTGCTGATGCAATCCAATGGTAAATAACGCCATAAACACGCGCCCTACAGCGCCGTCCGCCCCGCGCGTATTCGCGCGGGGCGTGCTGGTCGTTGATGACGATTGTGTTCAACGGGAGCGGCTATCGCAGGTCTTGCGACGTGTCGGGGAGACCGTGATCTGTGCGGTAGCAAGCGGCCAGGAGGCACTTGAGTGCCTTCTTGCGCGACCAGCCGAGATCGGCTTGGTAATCTGTGACTTGCAAATGCCCGGGATGGATGGCATGGCGTTGCTCCGACGCATAGGCGAATGCGGTCACAGCCCGGCGATAATCATCTCGAGCGCGGCCGATGCGGGCATCATGTGTAGCGTGGAATTGATGGCAAAAGCGGTTGGCCTCAATGTTCTCGGTTCGCTGCCGAAGCCAGTCGAGGTGGCGACCATGGAAATGCTCCTCCGCGGGTACCACCAGGCACCAGCTTCTGCGCCGCACCGGCGAACCGCTGATTTGACTTCATCGGAACTTGATCGCGCCTTCGCAAACGGTGAGATCGTTCCCTATTTCCAGCCAAAGGTTGATCTGACAACCTCGAAATTGGCGGGAGTCGAAGCACTGGCCAGGTGGATTCATCCACTTCATGGCACCTTGCGGCCTGTGGATTTCTTGCCCCTGATCGAATCGCAGGGCATGCTACCGCAACTGACACACGCCATTGTTGCGTCGACAGTCCTAAACGCGTCGAAGTGGAAAGACAAGGGTAGCAGATTAGGGCTCAACATAAACCTGTCGCTGTCTGCAATGGACAATCGCTTATTTTGCGAAGAAACGCTGGCCCTACTGGGCGAGCACGGCATTACGCCGCAAGACCTTACGTTTGAAATTGTTGAAACCGCCGCAATGACCGATGTGGGAAGCACGTTGGAAATCATGACCCGTCTGCGATTGAATGGTTTTGGCTTGGCAATCGATGACTTTGGTATTGGCTTTTCTTCATTCGAGCAGCTCTCAACGATTCCTTTCACCGAACTCAAGATCGACCGGTCCTTCGTACATGGGGTTTCGCAAACACCGCGGCAGGCAGCGGTGGTTCGCTCATGCATCGACTTGGCGCGTCGCCTTAGTCTTAAGGTTGTCGCCGAGGGCGTCGAATCCCGAAGCGATTGGGAGTTCCTCGTGCGCAACGGCGCACAAGAGGCTCAGGGTTACTTGATTGCGGAGCCGATGCCTGCCGAGCAATTTCTTGCCTGGGCAGGCGCGTGGGCGCAGTCGAGCAGACAGTACCAAACTCTTCACGCCTCATAGCGCACACTAGAGCGATATCCGCTCTTCTCGTTTCGCTCAGTACGTTTGTATTTCTCGCAATCCATCGACTCTCAATGCAATCAGTTTTGCTGACAATTTGCATTGTGCGGATACGTTCTGATTGAGCCATCCGGCAGTCCCGTTACGTTGCCACGATCTCGTTGCATCGGAAAAAGGTGCCGGAGATGCGCGTTTTCGCTGCAGGCAGGCAAGAGATTTCCTTGGGGGGGGCGGAGCTCTTCCAAACTTCGGTGTGCCACGGCGTGTATGCGGGGCAAAGCTTGGGGGCCTCTACTTTTTGCTGACGCCCTACTACCGCAAAAGCGGTCAAATTGAAGGCCGAAAACGCCCGTTGGACAATAGAAAAGCCGTTTCCCTATGAGAAAACGGCTTCAATGTATTTCGTTGGTGTACTTAAAACGCTTTTTTGGTGCCTGGGACCGGAATCGAACCGGTACGGCAGTTTGACCCGCCGACGGATTTTAAGTCCGTTGTGTCTACCTATTTCACCACCCAGGCCGAAAGGCAATTATAAGAGGCGAATCCCGCTGCCAGCCCGGTGGGCATTTTCACTAAGTGTTGCCGATGCAAGACTGCGGAGGACAAAAAACTGGAGGCGGGTACCGGAATCGAACCGATGTCTACGGATTTGCAATCCGCTGCATAACCACTTTGCTAACCCGCCGAATTGGCTGAACTTTCGGCCAAGTTGTTGTTTGGACAACTTAAATGATTCGGGGAAGGCTTGCACCTTCCCCGAAGTGTTTTGGAGCGGGAAAAGAGTCTCGAACTCTCGACCTCAACCTTGGCAAGGTTGCGCTCTACCAACTGAGCTATTCCCGCATTGCGTCGCATTATAGCGGAAAAATCGCGGCCGTCAATGCGAAGGAGGCATTGAGAACGACCTGCGCTAGGGCGAGTTTGGCGAAATCAGGGATTGCGATACACTGTGTGCGTGCATGCCCCGCCACTGGCGGCTTCTCCCGAACCCCTTGAATTCCATGGCCCCAACGCCCGCCAAGCCCCCCAATTCGCGATCGGAGTCTGCCACCGCAAAGGATTCTCCTTCATCGGCGTATTTGGCCCTCGCCCAAAGCCCGATCGAACGTGAACGATTTCTTCAGCACCTGACCGATAACACCGGACGCCCGATCCTGTATATCGATGTTCGCCATGTTGTGCGCTTCACCAACAAGCCATTTCAAGAATGGATCAGCAAGGATGAATCGGAAATCCTCAACCAGCATGCCTCCGCTGTCTTTGGCGTCGAGACCTACCAGTTTTATCTGTCTTATCTCATTCGGGCGCTGGCTGGAGAGTCATGTGCCGTGGAAACAGTTTCCCGCGTGCGCGTTGGGTCATCCCCGCATATTCGCGTATCGTTTTACCCTCACGCACGCTCCGATGGAAAAATCGTCGGCATTTATGTCTTGGCACTGGACATTGAAGAGGACGTTCAACTTCGCCAGAGTCTTGTCGCCAAAGAGCTTGAAATTCGCTCCTTGGCTGACAGTATTGGCATGCCACTTTCAAAAAGCGACGGCAATCTGCGCTACCTGTATGTCAACCAGGTCGCTTGCGAATGGTTTAACCGTAGCGAAGAAGACATAATCGGGCGGACGTGGCTCGACGTCATCGGCGATGACCAGTTTGCGCAGATTCAGCAGTATGCCGAGCGGGCGCTCGCTGGTGAGACAGTGTTCTACGAACGATTTGCCCGGTTCCCTGGCCATCCTCACGGTCATATCCGCGTCAAGATGATGCCGTTCAGGGACTCGACTGAACAGGTCACGGGCGTTTATGTGGTGATCACGGATTTCGAGCAGGATCACCGCCTGAGGCAGGAGATCATCCATCGTGAACGACAACTGCGCCTGATCACGGATAGCATCGGTTTGCCAATCAGCTATGTCACGGCCGATGAGTTTGTCGGCTTTTATAACAAAACCGGCGAGGAATGGACCGGCATCCTCGAGAAAGATGTCTTGGGAAAGCCCATTAACGAGGCGTTCGGCGAGAATGTAGTAGGTATTGTCCGGCCCTATTTGATTAAGGCGTTCGCGGGCGAACACGTATCCTACGAGCGGCTCGCTGACTTCCCGCGTCGAGGGCTGCGGTGGATACGTGGCCATCTGGTGCCGGATCGCCGGGAAGATAACAGTGTCGCCGGTGTCTACACAGTGCTGACTGACATCCATGACGACGTCCTGATGCGCGACAACCTTTTGCAGCAGGAACGTCAAATACGCCTGTTTACCGACAATATTCCCGAGTCCATCGCCTACATCGATACCAAAAGGCGCTACAAGTTTGTCAACAATACCTTCCTTCGGCAACGCGGAAAATCCCGCCATGAAATAGTCGGAAGGACGAGCGAAGAAGTACTTGGTATTGAGACCGCCCAGCTTGCGGCGCCCTACGTTGCACGGGCGCTGGCAGGCGAAACCGTCACCTATGAGCGCTTAGTACCAATGGTTGATGGCGAAGAACGGTGGTTCAGGGTGCGAATGGTTCCCGACTTGGATCGCAACGCCCAGGCGCAGGGCATTTATGTGGTGGGCACGGATATTCACGATATCAAGATGGTGCAGGCCACACTTGAAATCAGTGAGGCGGAGTTGCGTTTTGCCATGGACAGCCTGCCCTACCCCATGTCATATATCGACCGCGAGTTTCGTTTTCGCATGGTCAACAAATGCCTTGCAGCGACGCTTGGCAAGTCGCGAGAGGAATTGCTTGGACAGCATTTGCGGGAGGTTTACGGGGAAAAGCGCTTTTCCGATGCCCTGCCATTACTTCAGCGCGCATTGGCGGGAGAGACCGTTGCGGCAGAGCGCCTGACTGGCACCGATCCCGCCACGCAGCGCTGGATGACCGTGCGCTATACGCCTCGCTTCGACGGCGATGGCGATGGCGATGGCGATGGCAATGTCATCGGTTTTTATTCGGCCGCGACGGATATCGACGAACTGAAGCGTACCGAGCTCGATTTGCGGCGCGCCAACTGGCTGTTGTCTTCACATTTCGAGAATACGCCGCTCGCGGTCATTGAGTGGGATCCGAAGTTTTGCGTACGCCGCTGGTCGCCGCAAGCGGAGAAAACCTTTGGGTGGCAAGAATCTGAATTGACGGGAAAGCACTATAGCGAGTGGGATTTTGTCGTCGACGGTGATGTCGCGCAGGCAGATGCCGTGAGCGCCAAACTGATTAGCCAGAAGGAGCCTCGTGCCACCAGTCTCCACCGCAATCACCGCAAGGACGGCCGCGTTATCTGGTGTGAGTGGTACAACTCCAGTCTGCGTGACGATGCGGGAAATATCATTTCCATTCTGTCGCTCGCGCAGGATGTCACCACACGTGTTCTCGCCGAAGAACAGCTCGTGCATCAGGCCACACACGATAACCTGACGGGGTTACCCAACCGTGCCATGCTGCAGGATCGTCTGCGCCAGGCCATTTCCCGTGCCCGCCGCGGCGGACATCGTATAGCCGTCATGTTTATCGATCTCGACCGTTTCAAGGACGTGAACGATACATTGGGGCATCGCATTGGGGATGAATTACTTCGTGAAATATCGGCGCGTCTGTCTCGCGTGGTGCGTGAAAGCGATTTACTTGTGCGCCTGTCGGGGGATGAATTCATGGTAGTGCTTGAACAGGTCACTGATCTGGAATCGCCGCGATTTGTCGCCGAAAAGTTGCTGGATGAAATTCGTCAGCCCTCGCGTATTGACGGGCATGATATTCACATTTCCGGTTCGGTCGGCATCAGCCTGTTTCCGGACGACGCCGAGGATGTTGATGCCCTGCTAAAGAATGCTGACATGGCAATGTATCGTGCCAAAGAACTTGGCAAGAACACGTACCAGATATTCTCGGCCGACCTTGCAGCTAATGGTACAGCCGCGCGGTTAATGGAAAACGCATTGCGATCCGCCGTCGTGCGAAACGAGCTTGAGCTCTATTACCAGCCGACAATTGACATGCAATCGTCTCGCATCACCGGCGCCGAGGCACTGTTGCGCTGGCATCATCCGACGCGTGGCACCGTGGCGCCGGGCGAATTCATGCACTTGGCGGAAGATGCCGGGCTGGTGCATGAAATTGGCGACTGGGTACTGGATGCAGCGTTCTCCCAAGCGCGACGCTGGCATGATGCGGGGTTCACTGATTTGCGACTCGCGATCAATCTTGCCGCCGGCCAGTTTCGTGCCACTAACCTCGCCGAGCGAATACGCGAGCGCATGATTCGCGAAGGCTGCCTGCCGCAATCGATCGAAGTTGAAGTGACGGAAACCGGCATGCTCCGCGATCCTGAGGGTGTCGGTCGGACGTTGGCGGCGCTACGAGAGATGGGGCTTCGCGTTGCAATTGACGACTTTGGCACCGGGTATTCCAGCTTGTCACACCTTAAACGCTTTCCAATCGATACGCTAAAGATCGACAAGTCTTTTGTGGCGGACATCATGACCGATCACGATGATACTGCGATCGTATCAGCGGTTATCGCATTGGCGCGCGCACTCGATATTGAGGTGATCGCCGAAGGTGTTGAAACCGAAGCGCAGCGTGCGATGCTGGCAGCGCAGGGCTGTGATGCGTATCAGGGCTACCTGTTTAGTCGGGCTTTGCCTGCCCGAGAGTTTGAGGCGCTACTGCTAATGCATGCGCGTACAGCAATACGCAAATAGACCTGAGGAGGCTCCAGGCAAATCAGTTCCGCTTGGCAGTACTGCCGGCAAAGGCGGCTTTGAGATAATAAAACATGGACCACACGGTGAGCACCGCCGCCAACCAGATCAGAATCCGTCCCGCCACGCGGCAGTCGATAACACCGAAAAGGGTCCCGTCGAATAGCAGGAATGGAATGGCCACCAGCTGCGCAACGGTTTTTACTTTGCCGAGCATGGAAACCGCGACGTTTTTTGATTGACCGATTTGCGCCATCCACTCACGCAAGGCAGAAATGGTAATTTCTCGTCCGATAATGATCAGCGCAACAATTGCATCGGTTCGTCCAAGTTCGACAAGCACGATTAACGCGGCGGCCACCATGAGTTTGTCAGCGACCGGGTCAAGAAACGCCCCGAATGCCGAGGTCTGATTCCACTTGCGGGCGAGGTAGCCGTCGAACCAGTCGGTGATCGCCGCAGCGACAAAAATTCCGGTCGCGATGATGTTTGCCTGCGCGGTAGTCAACCAAGGCTCGTCAACATACAAAACCGCGACGAAAAGTGGAATTGCCGCAATGCGTAACCAGGTCAGAATATTCGGGATATTGAACTTCACGCCAATAGTGTACTTGGGAAATCGTAACAACCGGCGGTCAGTGAAAGCCGTTATAGATTATTTCGGCTAGCGCCTTGCTGACACCGTCGACTTTTGTCAGGTCATCCACGCTGGCCGACGCCACGCCCTGAAGGCCACCAAACTGTGCCAGCAAGGCCTTGCGGCGCTTAGGGCCGACACCTGAGATATCCTCCAGCCGCGAAGTATTTCGTTTTTTTGCACGCCTGGCGCGATGTCCGGTGACTGCAAAACGGTGCGCTTCATCGCGAATCTGCTGAATAAGGTGAAAGCCCGGATTGTCTTTTTCAAGATGCAGTTCAGCTCGGCTTAGGCCTATGATGAGCGTTTCCAGGCCGGGCTTTCGATCCTCGCCCTTGGCCACACCCACCAACGCGATGTCCGCCAGCCCAAGATCGGTCATGACTTCTTCAGCCACACCCAATTGGCCCTTGCCGCCATCGATCAGGATCAAATCAGGCCTTGGTCGCGGCAGCGCTTCGTCGTCCAACTGTTCAGCGAGTTTTTGATAGCGTCGCGTCAACGCATCGCGCATTGCAGCATAGTCATCTCCCGGTGTAATGCCGACGATGTTGTACCGCCGGTATTCAGAAGACTGCATGGCGCCACGATCGAACACCACGCACGATGCGACAGTGGCCTCTCCCATGGTGTGGCTGATATCAAAACACTCGATACGTTGGACCTGCTCCATGCCCAGTGCTTCCTGCATTGCGGCAAGTTTCATTTCCTGCGAAGCTTTGTCGGCAAGGCGTTGCTCGATGGAGAAACAGGCATTCTTGATGGCCATTCCCATCCATACTTTGCCCTCACCGCTCGGATGTGTCACGACGCGAACCTGCCTTGAAGCAGTTTCCGACAGCGTTTCTTCCCATTCAGCCTTGTCAAACTCCCCATCGAGCATGATTTTTGGCGGTGGCAATTGTGACGCGTAATGCTGAGCGATAAATGCATCAGCGACCGTATGGAGGTCGGCATCCGCGGCGTTGCCCGGAAAAAAGCTTTTGTCGCCCAAATGGCGACCGCCGCGAACCATGACCAGATTGACACACCAGGTGCCGGAGATTTCCACGGCGGCAATCACATCGACATCACGATCGCTGCTCGACTCAACAAATTGTTTGGTCAGGATTCGCTGAAGCGTTCTGATTTGGTCCCGGTAGGCCGCCGCCTTTTCAAAGTGCAACTCGGCTGAAGCGGATTCCATCTTGGTGCTCAGCGTTTCCAGCACTTCATTTTCTTTACCTTGCAGGAATAATTCGGCATTCTGGATATCGCGCGCATACTCTTGCGCATCGATCAGTCCCACACAGGGGGCCGAGCACCGCCCGATCTGGTGCAGCAAACAGGGACGCGAACGATGCGCGTAAACCGTGTTGTCACAGGTGCGAAGCTTGAAAACCTTTTGCAGGTGATTGATCGTGTCCCTGACAGCCCAAGCGGACGGAAACGGGCCGAAATAGCGATTGGGCTTGACGTGTGCGCCGCGATAGAAGCGGATCTGCGGAAAGGCATGACCGGTTACCATGATATAGGGGTAGCTCTTGTCGTCTCGGAACAGCACGTTGTAGCGCGGGGCCAGCGACTTGATGAGGTTATTTTCCAGCAGCAGCGCTTCGGACTCGCTACGCGTAACCGTGGTGTCAATGCCCTCTATGTGAGAGACCATCAGCGCCGTGCGGGGACTGGCATGCTGCTTGGTGAAATAGGAAGACACTCGCTTCTTGAGATCGCGCGCCTTGCCGACATAAATTACCTCCGCAGCCGCGTTTTTCATGCGGTAGACGCCCGGCAGATTTGGGAGTTGTTGCAGAATCGGCTTGGGGTCGAAGGGCATGCGTCGCTAGGTCAGAAACTTGCGGATACCGGCAAACACCGCATGAAACATCTCTTCGGTGAGTCGCCGCGTGTTGGTATTGTAGCGAGAGCAATGGTAGCTATCAAAAAGCGTTTGGCCGTTAGGCAATGAGTGACCGGCGCCGTGCACGAATTTGCAGTGCGCGGATTTCAGGCCTAGCGCCGTGAGCACGGCGTCATGGGCAACCGTGCCCAGCGCCAGGATGGCAGTCGCGGGCGGCAGATTGGCTATTTCATTTTGCAAGTAGTGGTTGCAGGCGCGGATTTCGACGGGCAGCGGTTTGTTTTGTGGTGGCAGGCATTTGACGGCATTGGTAATGCGGCAGTCTTTCAATCGCAAAGCATCGTCAGCGCTGATTGACACGGACCCGGTGGCAAAGCCGAACCTATGAAGCGTTTCATACAGCAAGATGCCCGCATGATCGCCAGTGAACGGTCGGCCGGTACGGTTTGCGCCATGAAGCCCGGGAGCGAGCCCGACGATCAGCAATCTCGGCTTCCCAACTCCGAACGGCGGTACTGGCAAGCAGAAATATCCCGCATGATCGTCGCGCACGTCATCGAGAAACGTTGCGAGACGCGGGCAGGCACGGCAATCGGGGTCATAAGACGCCGTTGAAGCGGGCGTACGTGGCAGTTTTTTCTTTGTCATCGCAATCCATGAAAACAAAAGGGCACGCGGACGTGCCCCTTGATACGACCGCAAAGCCTGTGAATCAAACGCGACGCTTGTATTCGTTGGTGCGCGTGTCGATTTCAATACGGTCGCCACTTTCACAGAACAACGGAACATTGACGACGTGATTGGTTGGCTTGATACGTGCGGGTTTCAGTACCTTGCCGGAGGTGTCACCACGAACAGCCGGCTCGGTCTCGATTTCTCGCTCGACGCTATTGGCCATCTCCACGGAAATGGCGCGGCCGTCATAAAAAATGACTTCGCATGGCATGCCGTCATCGAGGTAATTGAGTGCGTCACCCATATTGTCGGCTTCGACTTCGTATTGGTTGTAGTCGCTGTCCACGAATACGTACATCGGGTCCTGAAAATAGGAATAAGTACATTCCTTCTTGTCGAGATTGACCACTTCGAATTTGTCGTCGGCCTTGTACACAGATTCCGTGCCGGAATTGGAGAGCAGGTTTTTCAGCTTCAACTTCACGACGGCGGCACTGCGGCCACCTTTGTTGTATTCAGCCTTCTGGACCACCATTGGGTCCTTGCCGATCATGACGACATTGCCGGCGCGGAGTTCTTGAGCGATTTTCATTGGATTACCTAGGACGTTGGAAAGATTTCTGGCCTCATGGACGCGATTTCCGGGATAGACATTTCACGAGGAATCACGTTGCGGCAAAGCTTTAAATTTTAACGTTTTTTCCGTAAAAACTCAATAAGTTGGATGCCAGATCGGGCATTTCCGACAGGTGGTGCGCCCAACGCTTCGCATGCGCGTTCAACACCGGCAACTGGTCGACGAACGCCGCCCAAACGGGCCCGATTTCCTGCGTATTTGGGTCATTCCACGCCCGCCACAATTCACGGACGGCAGCTTCGACCGGTGCAGCCAGCCCGGCGCAATAGCGGCCAAGGAATGCGTCCATCTTGATCAGGTGGACGCCATGTGCCTGCGGATAGACTTGCCAGACGAAAGGTTTCGCGGCCCATTGGGCCCGCACAAAAGAATCTTCTCCGCGGACGAACAACACGTCTTGGTGCCACAACAGATAATCGAATTTATCCTGGGCGACGAAGGAAACAATGTGAAACTCTACGTCTGGCGCGGCTCCTGGCGTGTTTTTGCCTGGTGTTCCGCGCCAGTGCTTGAGTTTCTGCCCCAAACCGCCGTCCGCAACGCTGCAGCTAATGTGTTTGTTCGTCTGTGCTATCGCAACCAACAGCGCTTCTGCGGGTGCCCAGTCGTAGCCAAAAATCAGCACGTGCAGCATATTCGCGTTTGGTGATAACGCAGTTGTATCGCGCTTGGCAATCAAATCCCTTTCACGAATCAACCCACCGGTGCGAGGTGTGAAACCTGGGAAGAAGAAGAACTTGGTCAAAGGCAGAATTGGATGTGGCGAAGGCAGGAGATGATGATTTTCCACCCACGATTCGGCACTGAGGTATTCGAGGTTAATCCATACCGGCCGCGTCTCGCGATATGTCATTTGCGCCAAGTACGATGGAGGTAGCTCGCAACCAAACGCCTCGATGATCAGGTCAGACGCACTCGACAAGTTCAGTGTGTCACACCAAAAAACAACGGCGACCCCCTCAACCGACTGTTCCGCCAGATCCGGCACAACGGCGGGGAACAGTTTTTGAAAGCTGATCAGGTCATCGACGATCAACCTGACCGTCACCCCATATTCCGTGGCAAGCTGACGTGCCAGACGCCAGGCAACACCTATATCGCCGTAGTTATCAATGACCCTGCAAAAGATGTCACAAGTGAACGGCGACGACTGCTGGAAAGGCGGAGAGGTCAATCAAGCCCGAGCGCTGCGATGGCGTTGCGCGCCGCCTCGTAGTGCGTTGCGTCGACATTGCCTGCGGCTGACAGCGTATGTATGCGTTGCAATCGCCGCGAAAGGTCGATCGTTGGCGTGACGCCATCAGCAGTCAAGCCGGCGAGCATTTCATCCGCCTTCACCGGATCATTGCAGATGAGCGCCATATCGCAGCCTGCATTCAGCGCGGCCAGGGCGCGCTGGGTGATATTGCCAGCGACGCTGGCGCCCTCCATCGACAGATCATCACTAAAAATGAGTCCGTCAAACTCCATGCGTCCGCGCAGAATGTCCTTGAGCCATTTTGCCGAAAATCCTGCTGGCCGGTCATCGATAGCCGGATATATCACGTGCGCCGGCATTACGGCCGACATGATGCCACCCGCGAGATCGCGAAAGGGCACCATATCTGCATTCCAGATATCCTCAAATGCGCGCTCGTCCACCGGAATTTCGTGGTGGGAGTCTGCGCGCACGTAGCCGTGGCCGGGAAAGTGTTTTCCCACCGAGATCATGCCCGTTGACGCCAAGCCCGACATCAATGCCCTGGCCAGTTGCGAGATCACTTCCGGTCGCGAATGAAATGCGCGATCACCAATGACGCCTGATTCTCCCCAGTCGATATCCAATACTGGCGCAAAACTGAAATCGACGCCGTGGGAAATTAATTCCGCGCCAATGACATATCCGACAGCTTCCGCAATTCGATGCGCGTCTTCCGGTGATTGATTCCAGCGTTCCCCCAACGCCCGCATGGGCGGAATCGCGGTAAAGCCATCGCGAAAGCGCTGTACCCTACCACCTTCATGGTCTACCGCGATCGGCAGCGCGGGGTTGCGCAATGCGTGGATACTGGCGGTCAGGTGCTTTAACTGTTCCGGCGACTCAAAATTTCGCGCGAACAAAATGACGCCACCCACTAGAGGGTGCTGTAGTCGCCCGATGTCGTCGTCCGACAAGACCAATCCGGCCACATCCGTCATCACCGGTCCAAGGGGGAGTTCCATATTCATCGTGATTATTTTTCCAGTACGACAAAGGCCAGGGCGTGATCATTTTCGTCTGAAAGCGAAATATGAGCCGCCACAATGTGTTCTTTCACGAACTTCTCCGATAGTGCCGCGCTGGGCGCAATCAGTGGCTTACCGCGAGCGTCGTGCGCGACGCTGACATCATGCCAGCCGACTGCCTCACCAATGCCGGTTCCCCACGCCTTGGAAAACGCTTCCTTCGCGGCAAAACGCTTGGCCAGAAAACGCGCCGGCTGGCTCGATTGTGCGTATTCGGTGACTTCGCTTTCACTCAGGACACGATGCAGAAACCGGTCACCAAAGCGAAACAGGGCATCCTCGATGCGTTTGACGCTGACCAGATCCGTACCAACACCATGAATCATCGTCGCGCCGCTTCCACCATCAGGCGCTTCATTTCCTGCACTGCCTCGCGTAACCCGACAAAAACCGACCGGCTGATAATGGCATGGCCGATATGCAATTCACGAATGCCTGGTATCGCGGCAAGCGGCGTGACGTTTGTATAGTTGAGCGCGTGTCCGGCGTTGAATCGCATGCCTGCATCGCGGATGGCTTTGCCCGCGAGGCGAATCTTCTCAAGCTCCGCGAGCACGGCAACACTTTCCGCGTCGCGCCCTTTTTCATAGAATGCATGCGCATAGGGCCCGGTGTGCAGTTCGCACACTTTCGCGCCTATACGATAGGCAGCTTCCACCTGCCGCAACTCCGCGTCAATAAAAACGCTGCAAACGATACCGGCGTCGGTCAGGTGAGCAACCGCCGCCTTCAGCCGGTCTTCCTGGCCAACAATATTCAGACCACCTTCCGTCGTTACTTCATGGCGGCCTTCCGGTACCAGCATCGCCATCTCGGGCTTGAGCGCACACGCAATATTCACCATTTCATCGGTCGCCGCCATTTCCAGATTGAGCTTGATGTGGGTGAGTTCGCGCAGGCGCCGCACGTCGGCATCCTGGATATGCCGACGATCCTCACGCAGATGCACGGTAATTCCATCAGCACCGCCCAGATGCGCTTCCACCGCCGCCCACACTGGATCGGGTTCGTAGGTTTGCCGCGCCTGCCGGATCGTGGCGACGTGGTCGATGTTGACGCCAAGTTCAATCATTTCAACTCACGCATCAGATTACGGGTGTGAAGAATCTTGTCGCCCAGCAGATGGTTGATCATTTTGCGCATGAGTTGTTTTGCCTGTGCCTGTGTCTGCGGATCGCCATAGTCATTGTTTGACATGTCAATCAGGGTTTTACCCGCCAATTGTAAGGCATCCTCGTTGTACGATAGCCGCGCCATTTCGCATCGCACCGGCCCGCGTTCGGCCTGATACACATACGATCCCGATGGATCGAGCGGCACGAGCGAATCGGCTTCCTGCGTCAGTTGCAACGCGTAGCCGAGTTCCTGCAGTAGCCTGACCTCAAACTGCCGGAGAACGACGGCAATTTCGCGGACGCCATTCTTGCCAAGGGACAATCCGGCCAGACAGCTTACTGCGTCGCCATATGCATCAAACAGCCCCTCATGTGGATCTTCGCGATGCGTAAGTTTTAGCAGCAACTCATTCATGTAGAACGCGGACAACAGCGCCGAACCCGAGAGTTGCGGGATGATGCGTTCCTGCTCGACCGTCTTCAGGGTTTTCATTTCAGACTTGCCGAACCAGTCCAGCATCAGCGCCTGAAACGGGTTCAAAAGTCCACGCATCGCGCCACGGGGACGCTTCGCGCCTTTCGCTACCAGTACGACGCGGCCATGCGAACTGGTAAAGGCTTCGACAATCAGACTGGTTTCGCGATACGGATAGGTGTGCAGAACGAACGCGCGATCCGTTTCGCCCATTGCAGGTCTCGTCGGTCTTGGAGCCTTGGGAGGTGTTTCCGGAACATTATCTGCAGGCAGGTCATTCATACCCGTATTGACGGACGAGCGCATCGTCATCTGCCCATCCTTTCTTGACGCGCACCCACAATTCAAGGTAGACCTTGCCGCCGAATGTTGTTTCCATGTCCTTGCGCGCATCGGTGCCGATGCGCTTCAGGCGTTCACCCTTTTCGCCGATCAATATTGCTTTCTGGCTGGCTTTCTCGACGATGATGCTGGCAAAGACACGTCGTAAATTACCGACTTCTTCGTATTTGTCGATAATCACGTTGGCCGCATAGGGTAGTTCGTCACCGAGTTGCCGAAAGACTTTTTCGCGAATGAATTCGGTCGCCATGAAGCGCTCGGACCGGTCAGTAAAACTTTCCGCGCCAAACACGGGTGGACTTTCCGGCAGGTAGCTGCGGATGACCTTCTTGAGTTCTTCAAGTGATTTTTGCTGTTTCACGCTAACGGGAATGATCGCCGCAAAGTTCGCCTTGGTCTGCATCTCTTTCAGGAAAACCATAAGCTTTGATTTGTCCTTGACCTTGTCGCATTTACTCACCAGCAACAGGACAGTCTTGAAGCCGGATAACTGCTTGAGCGCGGGCTCATCAGCGTCGGAAAATCGAAGTGCTTCCACCATGTAAAGCGCGACGTCAGCATCACTGACCGCCTGGCTGACCGTGCGATTCAGGACGCGATTCAATGCGTTGTCATGGGTCTTCTGGAATCCTGGGGTGTCCAGGAACAAGAATTGTGTCTGCTCATCGGTAAGAATACCGGTGATGCGATGGCGGGTCGTCTGTGCCTTGTTTGAGGTGATGCTGACCTTCTGGCCAATCAGATGATTGAGCAAGGTTGATTTCCCCACATTAGGTCTGCCGACAATTGCCACCGTGCCACATCGAAATGCCGGGTTCATCGTGTTTTTCCACTGGATTGTTCATTAATCATGGCAAAGGCCTGGGTCGCGGCGTCTTGCTCAGCCGCGCGGCGGCTGTGCCCCTGCCCAATGGCCGTCACCACTTGTGATGGGATTTCACATCGCACGTGAAATTTCTGACGGTGCGCTTCGCCCTCAATTTTGAGAACGGTGTACTCGGGCAGCGGCAACCGGCGTGCCTGCAACCATTCCTGCAATGCGGTTTTGGCATCCTTCGCAGGACTGCCCTCGTCCGCGGATTCGAGCCGCGCCGCAAATAGCAATCGCACGGTCGCTGCCGCCTTATCAAATCCGGCATCCAGAAATATGGCCCCTAGCAGTGCTTCCACGGCATCCGCGAGAATTGAGGGGCGGCCGTTGCCACCAGTCTTGTGTTCACCCTCTCCCAAGCGCAATAAATCGCCCAGTTCCAGGTTAATCGCGATCGCGGCGAGGGAAGCCTGGTTGACCAGGTTGGCGCGCAGCCGGCTTAGTTGACCCTCGGGCATGTCGGGGTATTGGGCATATACCAATGCCGCTATGGCGCAATTCAATACGCTATCACCAAGAAATTCCAGCCGTTCATTGTGAGGAACACCGAAACTGCGGTGGGTGAGCGCCTGTTTAAGTAACGCAGCGTCGGCAAACTGGTGTCCGAGCCGGGTTTCAAGTGCGCTGGCGCTCAATTAGGGCTCATTTCGGCCCCGGCTATTTATCTGCCGTGCTTACACTCAGGTCAACGACCAACGTATAGCCGGTAAAAAGCGGTATTTTCTCTTGCCAGGCGGCGGTGACAACAGTTTCGCCGCCTTCCTTGGTAATTTCCAGGTCTTCCTTGGTAATCACTTCAACGTAACCAATAGTCGCGCGCTTCTCGAAACTCTTGCGAATATCCGCAACCGTCCCGGTTTTGACTTCCTCTGATGCGGCCATGGCCTTGAAAACCGACTTAACATTAAACAACTGGCTGTAGACCGGAAAGAGCTTTAACCCCAGCATCAGGACCACCGCACACACCGCAAAAACAAAGATGAGCATGATAAAACCCATGCCCTGCTGGTTGTGAAGATTTCTCTGTGGTGATTTCATGAGGATCCTTGAAACGAATAGGTGTTGTCAGGTTGCCGTGCAAATTACTCTATCGATGACCCGATACGCTTGAACGAACCAAAATTCATCCAGATCAAGACGGCCTTGCCGACGATATTTTGCTCCGGGACAAAACCCCAATACCGGCTATCGTCGCTGTTGTCGCGGTTGTCGCCCATCATGAAGTAGTGCCCGTCCGGAACCGTGCATACAACACCGTCATTATTGTATTCGCAATTGCCGCGATTGGGGAACTGACGAACGCCGCCAAGGCGTACGCCTGGCATGTCCGCATCGACGATGATTTTGTGGTTCTTTTCGCCAAACTTTTCGCGGAACGACTCAAAACGCCGAAAGCCAAGACCCTTGTCCACTTCTGTCGCGGTGCCCAGGCTCTCGGTTTCGATCAGCTTGCCATTGATCGTCAGGTGCTTTTGTGTATACGCAATCTTGTCGCCTGGAATGCCCACAACGCGCTTGATGAAATCCTTGGTCGGGTCCGGGGGATAGCGAAAGACCATGACATCGCCGCGTTGGGGAGAGCCGGTTTCAACGATTTTCTTGTTGATCACTGGCAGCCGTACGCCGTAGGTGAATTTGTTGACGAGAATGAAATCACCCACCTGGAGTGTCGGCAACATCGATTCCGAGGGGATCTTGAAGGGCTCATACAGGAATGAGCGCAGCAAAAAGACAATCAGGATGACCGGGAAAAAACTCCGCGCCATTTCCACGACAATAGGCTCGTTTTCGGCGGCGCGCCTGGATCTGAACATCATATTGTCGATGCCCCAGACCACCCCGGTAATGGTGGTCGCTAACAGCAGGACCGCCGCAAACCCCATGACTTCCTTCAGCGTCAGCATTCCCATGACGGCGATGAAGAAGACAGGCCAGGCGATCTCGAGCCAGGCATGCAACGGATGAACTTTTTCCCCGTCGCCCGGTGGCTTGCTACCAGCCGACGCAGTCTTCTTGCTGATGAAAAAACTGGCCGCGATGAGGAGTCCGCTCGCGCCCAATGCCAGCCAACCGATAGTTTCCCAATTCATTTATTTGCCGATGCCTTCAAGAAAATATTTGCCCGATTGTGCCCCGGAACCGAATTTTTGGAAGTCGGGATGCGACGAACACGCGATTTAACAGTACCAGTGGCGATGGAGATCATCTGCCTTCAACCTGCAGAATGGCCAGGAAAGCCTCTTGCGGAATTTCCACATTACCCACTTGCTTCATGCGCTTTTTGCCGGCCTTCTGCTTTTCCAGCAGTTTGCGCTTGCGCGAGATATCGCCGCCGTAGCATTTTGCCAGCACATTCTTCCGTAACGCCTTGATGTTTTCCCGCGCGATGATATTGGCGCCAATGGCTGCCTGAACGGCGACATCGAACATCTGCCTTGGAATTAGTTCGCGCATTTTCGCCGCCAGATCGCGGCCGCGATACTGACTGTTCGCGCGGTGCACGATCAGCGACAGCGCGTCGACCTTTTCGCCGTTGATCAAAATATCGAGCTTGACCAGGTCCGATGCACGGTATTCCTTGAATTCGTAGTCCAGCGAAGCATAACCGCGCGAGGAGGATTTCAGCTTGTCGAAGAAATCCATGACCACTTCGTTCATCGGCATCTCGTATTTGAGGATGACCTGGCGACCGTGATATTCCATGTCAATCTGCTGGCCACGCTTCTGGTTGCAAAGCGTCATGACGGTGCCGACATATTCCTGCGGCATCAGCATGGTGGCCGTAATGATCGGCTCGCGAATTTCTTCAATTTTCGAGATTTCCGGCAGCCGTGATGGATTCTCGATTTCGATGACCTCGCCGCCACGGAGCATGACCTGATAGATCACGGTGGGTGCGGTGGTGATGAGTTCCTGGTCAAACTCGCGCTCCAGACGCTCCTGCACGATTTCCATGTGCAGCAGGCCGAGGAAACCACAGCGGAAGCCAAAACCCAGCGCCTGCGAGGTTTCGGGTTCGAAGCGAAGCGAGGAATCATTTAACTGCAATTTCGTGAGGGCGTCGCGCAGCGAATCGTACTGGTTCGATTCGATCGGATACAAACCCGCAAACACCTGCGGCTTAATCTCCTTGAAGCCGGGTAGCGGCGCCGAGGCGGGCCGGTCCACCAGCGTCACCGTATCGCCAACCTTGGCCGCTTTCAGTTCCTTGATGCCGGAAATGATGAAGCCCACGCCGCCTGCTGACAGCTCGCTCCGCACCTGCGAACGTGGCGTAAATACACCGACCTGCTCGACCAGATGCTGCGCACCGGTCGCCATCAGCAGAATCCTGTCCTTTGCCTTCAATACGCCGTCAACAACGCGAACCAGCATGACCACGCCAACATAGTTGTCAAACCACGAATCGATGATGAGCGCCTTGAACGGCGCATCCACATTTCCTTTTGGCGGCGGCACCTTGGCGATAACGGTTTCGATCACATCCTCGATGCCCAGCCCGGTTTTCGCGCTGCACTGCACGGCACCTGCCGCGGATATACCGATGATGTCTTCAATTTCTTCGATCACGCGGGCGGGATCGGCACTGGGTAAATCGATTTTGTTAAGCACCGGCGTGACTTCGACACCCAAGTCGGTGGCGGTATAGCAATTCGCCACCGTCTGCGCTTCGACGCCTTGCGACGCATCCACAACCAGTAACGCGCCTTCACAAGCAGAAAGCGAACGCGACACTTCGTAGGAAAAGTCGACGTGGCCGGGCGTGTCGATCAGGTTGAGATCATAGGTAATTCCATCTCTCGCCGTGTATTTCAACGCGGCTGTTTGCGCCTTGATGGTGATGCCGCGCTCACGTTCCAGGTCCATTGAATCTAGTACCTGCGATTCCATTTCCCGCGATGACAGTCCCCCGCAGCGTTCGATGATGCGATCAGCGAGAGTTGATTTACCGTGGTCAATATGCGCGATGATGGAAAAATTACGTATATGATTCATGTGTTTATGCGTTGTCATGCCCGATGAGCTGCTTTGGCGACCCACAAAAACAAGGGCACCCGGGGTGCCCTTTATTGGAGTCCTGTTCAGCCCGCTATTTTACGGCATGGCAGGCATTTTCGCGAGGAAAATCGCGAAGTTTGTCATGGAGTTACGACGGTTTTGACGCTATTGCAATGCCTCGACATGGGCAACCGCGCTGCGTCCCAACGCAGGCAAGTTGTATCCGCCTTCCAGCGCCGAAATAATTCGTCCCTCGGCAAATTCGCTCGCCATTTCGCGAATTTGACTGGTAATCCAAACGTAGTCGTCTTCATGCAATTCCAGGTAACCCAGGGGATCGTCGGCGTGCGCATCGAAGCCGGCCGAAATGATGATCAGCTCGGGTTGAAAACGTTCAAGAGCCGGGAACCATGTTGCTTCGATCGCGGCGCGGAATGCTGCGCCACCGGTTCGCGCCGGCAGGGGCGTCGGGATGATGTGTGCGTTCGCGGAGTCTGAACCGGTACCTGGATAGTAGGGATGCTGAAAGCTCGAGCACAGCATCACCCGATCGTCTTCGTGAAAAATGTCTTCCGTGCCATTGCCGTGATGTACGTCGAAATCGAGGATCGCAACGCGCGCCAACTGATGCGCCTGCAAGGCGTGTTTGGCGCCTACCGCCACGTTATTGAAAATGCAAAACCCCATCGGACGATTGTGCGTGGCGTGATGCCCGCACGGGCGGACAGCGCAGAACGCGTTGTCGATTTCGCCCGCCATGACCATGTCGATGCCTTTCACGACAGCGCCCGCCGCACGGCAAGCGGCGGCCAGCGAATGCGGGTTCATCGAGGTGTCCGGGTCGAGGTATGCGTAACCATGATGCGGCGAGGCATTGAAAATGGCATCGACATATTCCGGCGCATGTGCTGCCGCGAGTTGCGCACGTGTCGCCAGCGGCGCCTCCACCACCTTTAGCCGGGACATTAAACCCGATTCGTTGAACGCGTCATAAACCGCCTGCAGGCGCGCCGGGCTCTCCGCGTGGTGTGCGCCCATTTCGTGCTTGAGGCAGTCAGGATGGGTAATAAAAGCGGTCGTCATGATTTCGTTCGCAGCCCGTCGGGAATCAAAGTGAACATAAGCCTGTCACAGTCGGGACCGCGGCGCAATGGCAGCATCCAAGAAATTGGGCTGCGCGGGCCAGCGTAGAATCTCCATCATTCCAATCATTCAATGACGCGCATGCTTTTCGAAAAACAAACGGTGAACCATCCACTGACCAATGTCCTGAAGCAAGCGGGCAAGATCATCCTCGGCAAGGACCAGCAGATTCGCATGGCGATGTGCTGCATTCTGGCACGGGGGCATTTGCTGATCGAGGACGTGCCCGGTGTCGGCAAGACCACGCTTTCGCATGTGCTCGCCAGCATGTTGGGGCTGCATTACCAGCGCATCCAGTTCACCAGCGATCTGCTCCCTGCCGATATCGTTGGCGTTTCTATTTTTGATCGCGAATCCAGCACGTTTCGCTTTCATCCGGGGCCGGTTTTTTCGCAGGTCATTCTGGCTGACGAGATCAATCGCGCTTCGCCCAAGGCGCAAAGCGCCCTGCTCGAAGCGATGGAAGAACACCAGGTGACGGCTGACGGCAAAACCATGAAACTGCCGGAGCCTTTTTTTGTCATTGCCACGCAGAATCCTTCGCACCAGGTCGGCACCTTTCCGCTGCCGGAATCGCAGCTCGATCGTTTCCTGATGCGTATTCGTCTGGGATATCCCGATCAGGCCGGTGAGCGCGCATTACTGAAAGGTGAAGATCGCCGTGAACTGATTGCGAAAATCACGCCGGCGATGACGGTAGAAGACCTGCTGTTGCTGCAAAAGGAGGTCGCACAGGTCTTTGCGTCCGACGCGTTGATCGACTATGTGCAGGCGTTGGTGAACTACACGCGCGATTCGGCGCGATTCGAGATGGGCCTGTCGCCCCGCGCGGGTTTGGCCATATTGCGTGCCGCGCAATCTTGGGCACTGATGGCCGGGCGCAAGCAGGTTTTGCCGGAAGACGTGCAAACGATCATTCCGGCGGTGGTCGGTCACCGCCTGCGTGCAGTCGCGAATGGCGATGCAAAAATCCTCGATCCCGCGATGGAGCTGATTCGGTCGGTCGCGATTCCCTGATTTGAAGTTGATGGCCAGCATCAATCTCAGTCTTCGCCAGCGTATTTCCGACTGGATTTTCCGCGCGCGTTTTCCGGAACAACCGCCGATTATTTTGACGCAGCGGCGGATTTTCATCCTGCCAACCCGCACAGGCTATTTCTTCGCGTTCGTACTGATCCTGCTGCTGATCGCCTCGATCAACTACAGCCTGTCGCTGGGCTTCCTGCTCACATTCCTGCTGGCCAGCATGGGCGGCGTGTCGATGCTGCATACCTTTCGCAATCTGGCGAGACTGTCCATCAGCCCAGGCAAAGTTGAGCCGGTGTTTGCCGGCGATACCGCGCAATTTGCGCTGGTATTCACCAATCCCGGCATGCCACGATTTTCCCTGGGCGCGAAGCGTGCAAGGCTCGTTGCCGCCGAACCTGTCTTTGCCGATGTCGGTGAAAGCGGCAGCACGACCCTGCATCTGGCAATGCGCGCAGAGCGGCGCGGCCGGCTGCAATGCGATCGCGTGGAAATCTTCACCGAATATCCGACCGGCCTTTTCCACGCCTGGTCATACGTCGATTTTGGCACGCGCTGCCTCGTTTATCCGCGGCCCGATCCGGGTGCGGGTGCGCTGCCGCTGGACGCGCATGCCACCGGCCAAGGCAATATCCCGATTCGCGGCGACGAAGAATTCCAGTCGTTGCGTGCCTACCGGCCGGGCGATACCTTGCGCCAGATTGCCTGGAAGGCGTTAGCCCGCGGCCAGGGCCTGCTGGTGAAGGAATTTGGCGCCACTGCCAGCGCCGATCTGTGGCTGGATTTTGAAATGTTGCAGGGCCTGGCGGTGGAGGAGCGGCTTTCGCGCCTGACGTGGTGGGTCATGGAAGCAGAACGCGCGCAAGTACCCTACGGCCTTCGGTTGCCGAATCGCGTTGTGCGTCCACTAGCGGGGAGCCGGCATCGTGATGAGTGTCTGGAGGCGCTGGCCTTGTACGGCATTTTGGAGCCCACGTTGGAGCCGATGTAGATGCTCAACCAGGGCGCCCTGACACTTGCCAACATCACGTGGTTGCTGGCGGCTATGGCGTTTGTCATCGCGCCGCACGTCACGCGCTTGCCAATATGGGTGAGCGCTGTGTGTGTGGGCGCGGGACTCGCGCGCTGGTGGATTGCCCGCCGCGGACTGCGCACGCCGCCGTGGTGGATCATGGCGATGCTTGCCGTGGCGGTCGCTGCCGGTGCCTTGGTTGAATACCGGCAACTGATCGGCCGCGAGGTCGGCGTGACATTGCTGATTGCGATGTTGTGCCTGAAGGTCCTCGAGATGCGCATGAAGCGCGATGTCGTCATCGCCATCTTCCTGGGCTTCTTCCTGGCGATGACCAACTTCCTGTATTCCCAAACCATCCTGATGGGCCTTTACATGCTCGCCTGCGTGTGGATTTTCGTCGCCACGCTCGTGGGATTCAATCGCATCAATACCGAGGCCACCGTTCGGGAACGGCTGGTCCCGGCTTTCTGGCTGCTGATTCAGGCGATCCCGTTGATGCTGGTTTTGTTTTTCCTGTTTCCGCGGCTATCCGGCCCGTTGTGGCGCATGCCGGGCGCTGATTCGGCGGGCAGCGGTCTGTCCGATGAAATGTCACCGGGCGATATCAGCAAGCTCTCGCTGTCGGATGCGGTGGCATTTCGCGTGGATTTCGATGCGGCCGTACCGGAAACGCAGGATTTGTATTGGCGCGGGCCGGTGCTCGGCCGGCAGGTTGGCCGCTCGTGGAAAATGTATCCGGTCCGTGCCGCGCCGCGCATTCAATACGATGCGCTGTCGCCCCCCGTCAAATACCGCGTCACGCTTCAACCCAGCAACAAACCTTGGTTGTTTGCACTGGACCTTCCCGCCGCCGCGCCCCCCGAAGCCAGTATTCTGGGCGATTTTCAACTGCGCTCATTCGGCCTGGTAACGAGCCTCCGGTCCTACGAAATGTCGTCACACCTGCGTTACCGCGTCGGCACTGATCTGCCGCCGGAAGCGCTGCGCCCCTATCTCCAATACAACGAAGACATCAATCCGCGAACCATCGCCTACGCGAAGAAACTGCGCGAAGACAATCCCGATCCGAAAGTGCTGATCGAAAAACTGATGGCGCGCTACAACAGCGAGTTCGAATACACGCTCGAACCCCCTCGTCTCGGTCTTCATCCGGTCGACGAGTTTCTGTTCGATACCAAAAAGGGATTCTGCGAACACTATGCCGGCAGCTTCGTCCTGATCCTGCGCGCCGCCGGCATTCCCGCGCGCGTCGTCACCGGCTATCAGGGCGGCGAGGTCAACCCCATTTCCCGCCAACTGGTGGTGCGCCAATCCGAAGCGCACGCCTGGTCCGAAGTCTGGCTGGAAGACCTGGGCTGGGTGCGCGCCGATCCGACCTTTGCCGTCTCGCCGCTGCGAATCAATCGCGGCATGACCGAGGCGCTGGGCCCGCAGGGTGTGCTCAACGGATTGATACAGGCAGACCGGTTCGGCCTGTTGAAGCAGATCGGATTTACCTGGGACGCGGTCAACAGCCAATGGAACCAATGGGTGGTCGGATTCAATCAGGAGCGCCAGCGCTTCGCATTCGAATCCTGGCTAGGCGTGCGCGACATGGATTGGCGGCAACTCGCCATTTGGCTGATCGTCGGCATGGTCTCATCGAGCGGGGTTGTCGGGCTAATTCTCCTGATGAAGATTTATCGAACGCGCACGGAGCCGGTCGTCGCGGCGTACGCGCGGTTTTGCGCCAAGCTGGCCAAGGCCGGGGTTTCCCGTGCGCCCAGTGAAGGGCCGATGGACCTGCTCTCGCGGCTCGCACGCGAGCGGCCTGCGCTTGCCGTTCGTGCGCGCCCGGTGCTGGAGGCTTATGTTGCGCTGCGCTACGCGCCCTGATGCAGGGCCGCATGACCAGACGGATTTGCCAGCTGCCGCCTGCGGCGCGGCCGGCCGGCGCGGCCGGGCCGATCGTTCAGATCAATAACCTCCGCATCCTTTGACGCAGGTCAAAGCTCATTGATTTAGGGCGTTACGGTGGAAAGCCTGGCGCGATAAGATATCGCGAAGCGGATTGGCGGGCGAGCGGTCCGGCCAGTGACGTATGTGACCCACAGGGAGAAAAGACGATGAACTTCGATATCAGCATCATGATCAGCGTTGCGGCCATACTGGTGATGTTCTACTGCCTTTGGCTGGTGTTTTCGCTGGGTGGAAGCGTTCCGGGTGGTGTGGTCGGCAAAACCTGGAAGACGCTGACGGCGCTCGTCGTCCTGTTCACGCTGGGCTACCTGGTCACGCCGTTCTTCGGCATGCTGCCGCCAAACCTGATGCGATTGATCGTCGCACTCATCTTCCTGTTTGGCGCCATTTACGTCGTGATTACGGTGAAGCTGATTTATCGCATCATCGAGGAACTCGCGGGCTGAGACGATGGATCCGAACGCGGTCCTCAGCAAGACGCCCCTTGGCATGGAGGCACTCAGCCAGAGGGATCATGGGCTTTCGCGAACCTTGCGCCACGCGCTGATCTTCGTCGATGGCCGCTCGACGGTCGCGCAACTGGAAGAAAAAGGCTCGGTCATCCCGGAATTTCGCACGGCTCTGATCGAACTGCTCGCAAACGGGCTGGTGGCGGTTCGCGGCAAAAGTGCACCCATTGTCGCGATGGGAAATACCGCCGCGACCGGCCCGATCGATCAATCCCAGCTTGAAGCGCTTAAGGCAATGGCACTGAGCGTTCTCGGCAAGCAATCGGCCAAGGTCGTCAAGAAACTGGAGGAGGCCGGAGCATCGCGTGAAGCACTGCTGACCGCCATCGACTCCAGCTACAAGCTGATCCGTTTGACGATTGACGAATCAGAAGCCGAGGACTTCCGCAATGCCGCATGGAAGATCATCGCGCACGTCGTTTGACGGCATTGCCGCGCTTGCACGATTGCTCGATTTGATATTGAAACCTCGCGTCTCGCGATGACGAAAGGGCACGCTGGCGTACGCTGAAAAGCCACGTCGGGCGCGCAACTTGGGTGAATGAAATTTATTCATGTCACGTAATCACAGCTTGCGCATGTCGGCGATTCGATTGCCGGTGCATTTCAGTTCATCCACGTCTTCGAGTCGGCATGCACCAACCAGCAGCATGGCCGGGATAATTGCAAAAACTCGATAGAATGGAATCAAGTTTTCGGCGCTGAAAAAGAAAATAAATATTGACGTGCCATACATAACCTCTCGCGAGTTTCTTCCCTACTTCTTATAGTGCCTGCACCCACCATGTCCACACTCAGCCCGACGCCTGGCCGCCGCCGCATTTACCTGATGCGTCACGGCAGCGTCACCTATTTCATGCCCGACGGAAAACCGGTTCCACCCGAGACGGTGCCGCTGAACGAGCTCGGCATCGAACAGGCGCGCGCGGCCGGCAACCTGTTTGCGGAACACGACGTCACCTTCGATCGCGTGATTACCAGCGGGCTTGCGCGTACGGAACAAACGGCGCAGCACGTGCTGGCAGCCATCGGCCATCACGGACCCGTCGAGCAGCGACCGCGCTTGCAGGAAATCCGTGGCGGACGCCTTGCGAGCATTACCGAACGCGATCTGTTGCAGTGCTTCACCGCGCTGACCGACGGGGTGGTTGACGAGGACGTGAAGTTCCTGGGCGGTGAGAGCGTCGGCGAGATGCTGGATCGCGTGCTGCCGGAGATCGACGCCCTGCGCGCGGATGCCAACTGGGACAGCCTGTTGCTGGTGCTGCATGGCGCGGTCAATCGCGCGATCCTCTCCTACCTCGTCACCGGGCAGCGGCAATTGCTGGGCGCCTTCGAGCAAAGTCCCGCGTGCATCAATGTGCTCGATATCGGTACGGCGCGGGTGGACGTGGTATTGCGCATGGTCAATCTCTCGCCCCTCGACTGGCTGCAGCCGGGAAACCGCCAAACGACCATGGAAACACTTCACGACCAATACGAAAAATATCGACGAAAAATGGGAGAACAGGCGAATGTCTGATCAGGGCTTTGAACATTTCGCCGGCACCATGCCGGTATCCGCGAGGCAGCAGTTTGACGCCGCCGCGCTGGAAGGCTGGATGACGGAAAATGTGGCGGGTTTCAAGGGGCCGCTTAGTATTGAGCAATTCAAGGGCGGGCAATCCAATCCGACTTTCAAGCTGATTACACCCGGCGAAACCTATGTGATGCGCTCGAAACCGGGGCCGGCGGCGAAATTGCTCCCTTCCGCGCATGCGATAGAGCGCGAGTTCAAAGTGATGGATGCGCTGGGGAAAACAAGCATCCCCGTCGCGAGAATGCATGCGCTATGTGAGGACGAATCGGTGATCGGCCGGGCGTTTTTCATCATGGAGTTTGTCGCCGGGCGGGTGCTGTGGGACCCCGCCCTGCCGGGCATGACGACCAGTGAACGCGCGGCGATCTTCGATGAAATGAATCGCGTCATCGCCAGCCTGCACCAGGTCGATTACGCCGCCATCGGCCTCGCCGATTACGGCAAGGCCGGGAACTATTTCGAACGGCAGATCGCCCGCTGGACCAAGCAGTATCGCGCCTCGGAGACGGAAAACATTGAAGCGATGAACCAGCTCATCGATTGGCTCCCGAAACATATTCCGCCGGGCGATGAAACCTCGATCGTCCACGGCGATTACCGGCTGGACAACCTCATCTTCCACCCCACTGAACCGCGCGTTCTGGCGATTCTCGACTGGGAGCTTTCCACGCTTGGTCACCCCTTGGCTGATTTCGCGTATCACTGCATGGCGTGGCACGTGGCGCCGAATACATTTCGCGGGCTGGCGGGATTGGACCTGCAGGCGCTGGGCATTCCCGATTTCAATTCGTACGTGGCGACCTATTGCCAGCGCACCGGTCGTCCGGGCATCGACAACTTCGAGTATTACCTTGCCTACAACATGTTCCGCATGGCCGGCATTTTGCAAGGGATCATGAAACGCGTTGTTGATGGCACCGCGGCGTCCACGCAGGCGCTGGCGATGGGCAAGGCCGCAAGGCCACTGGCCGAACTGGGCTGGAAAATCGCTGAAAAACTGATCAAAGGAACACAGGCACCATGAACTTCGACTACTCGCCCAAGGTCATCGATTTGCAGAAACGCTTGAACGCGTTTTTCGATGAACACATCTATCCGAATGAGCATCGTTTTCATGCCGATGTGGAAGCCAATACTCTAGCCGGCAAGCGCTGGACGCCGACCGCGATCATCGAGGAATTGAAGCCGAAGGCAAAGGCAGCCGGATTGTGGAACCTGTTCATGCCGCAGCCGAATCTGGGCGCGGGCCTGACGAATCTGGAATATGCACCGCTGGCCGAGATCACCGGTCGCGTGCACTGGGCGCCGGAAGTATTCAATTGCTCCGCGCCGGACACCGGCAACATGGAAGTATTTGCCACTTATGGCACACCCGCGCAGCAAGCGCAGTGGCTGACACCGTTACTGGCCGGCGAGATTCGCTCTGCCTTCGCCATGACCGAACCCGGCGTTGCGTCGTCCGATGCCACCAACATCGAAACGCGCATCGTCCGCGACGGCGACGACTACATCATCAATGGCAAGAAGTGGTGGATTTCCGGCGCCGGTGATCCGCGCTGCAAGATCTACATCGTCATGGGCAAGACCGATCCCGACGCGGGCAGGCATGTGCAGCAATCAATGATTCTCGTGCCCGCCGACACGCCCGGCGTGACGGTCGACCGCCCTCTTCCCGTGTTCGGCTACGACGATGCGCCGCATGGGCACTGCGAAATGACTTTCCGCAACGTGCGGGTGCCGAAGGAAAATATCCTGCTCGGCGAAGGACGCGGTTTTGAAATCGCCCAGGGCCGGCTCGGACCGGGGCGCATTCACCATTGCATGCGTGCGATTGGCCTTGCCGAGCGCGCGCTGGAACTGATGTGCAAACGTCTCACGTCACGCGTCGCGTTCGGCAAGCCGATCGCCGCGCAGTCGGTCTGGCATGAACGCATCGCCGAGTCGCGCTGCATGATCGACCAGGCGCGACTGCTGACCCTGAAGGCTGCGTACATGATGGACACCGTCGGCAACAAGGCGGCACGCACGGAGATCGCGATGATCAAGGTGGTCGCGCCGAACGTTGCCCAGCAGGTGATCGACTGGGCGATCCAGGCGCACGGCGGCGCCGGGTTGTCTGATGATTTTCCGCTCGCCTATGCCTATACCGCGGCGCGCGCGCTGCGATTCGCCGACGGCCCGGATGAGGTGCATCGCGCCGCGCTGGCCAAGTGGGAAATCGGCAAATACCGGCACTGATCATCGTCTGCGCGCCGCCGATGCATCACATCTTCTGCCACGGATTGGCGGCGGGTGGACGCTTGGCATGCAGTCAACGTGTTGCCGGCCGTGAATACGATGTTCAATTCGCGGATCAATCACGCTGGATTTTTCCAGCATGCGCATTTCCAACTGCGACCGCATGGCCGGGCAGCGCGCGGTCGTCGAGAAATGGCGCGCGCTGACCGGGAAACGTCGGCAGGATATTGCGGTGGGAGCGGCGGGATCTCGGCAAGACGCAAGCGGCTTGGCATCCATGCAGGCCGCGCAGCGCTCTGCATGCGACAGCCGGCTCGCGGGCGATTCTCGTGCGGATCGAATCCATCGCTCAACCTCTAGCACTGGCGCGGCGTTTGAGGCACAATACCGCCAGAAGCCGCTCCAGTACTAGAGTTTGGTGCACAGTTGATTCACCATCTCTCCCGGCAGGTGCATTCCGGCGCAGGCGCGATTCGGGCCTGAGTCTTGAAGTCAGTGAGGCAGCGAATCCGGCCGGTCGATCAGCAAGTAGTGAAGTGATGCAAGCTCCGGCGCAGGATGCGCGCCGAACAGCGGATCGTCATGGGACCGGAAAGCCTTGGCGATTGGCGGCCATTCGTCCGCCGGAAGCAATTCGATGGCGCATGGCAGCACCACGCTTTCCTCGTACGATATGTGCTCGAATTCCAGGGAAATCTGCTCCGGCAACAGTTGCGCGAAGCGGCTATTGGACGAATCAGGCTGGCACCGGCAGGCCGCAAATTCAGCCATCAGCGCTGTCATCTTGTTCAAGGCCGTACCGTGAACGTTCATGGCGCCATCGACGACATGGGGTGGTGCCCCGCATTGCTCCATGGCGGAAAACAGGAAATCCTCTTCCGTCTGCTGATGAACGCCATGCGCGAACACGTCGAGATAACGCAACAGGGCCGACAGGGCACGCAAATCCGCAGGCAATCTTCCCTTCGCAATGGCCGCCGCCTGAAGCTCAAGTTCCGCCAGCACACACGCCAGATGCCGGTGCTGTGCACATATCTCCTGTAGCGCGAATTCAATGGGGAATACGGAATTTCGTTTTTGGATTCTGGGGATCAAGACCGTGCCTTCACTCACTCAGGCAACAGTTCCAAGTACCACACCGTCGGCACGCCGAAAGCTTGATTTTCCTGTATTGCGGAACAATATTAGGATTAAAGTAGGAAATGCCTTGTGTCCCGCGCGCAAGGCTTGGTGACAATTGGTAAACAGACCTTAACGAACAAGAACAACTCATTCCAAAGCCCGCATGAATGCCGTCCGCATGCCCCACCTGCTTTGTGTCGATGACGACATCGATGTCAACGAGCTCATTGCAAATTATTTCAGCCAATATGGCTTCCACGTGACCTGCGTGCAGACAGGTGACGCGATGCGCAGCGGCTGTCGCCGACGGCGGAATCGACGTGGTGCTCCTGGATCTGGGCCTGCCAGGCGAAGACGGACTCGACCTCGCCCGCTACCTGCGCGAACACTGGAACGGCCCGGTGATTATCGTATCCGGTCGCGGAGAAACGATCGACCGGGTGGTCGGTCTCGAGGTCGGGGCGGACGATTATGTGACCAAGCCGTTTGACCTGCGCGAGCTGCTGGCGCGGGTCAAAACCGTCATGCGGCGCGTCTCGGGTGAAAACCATGAGGCCTTGCCGGCCGCGGTTGACGGCAATGGCGAGTCGGCCAAATACCTGTTCGAAGGCTGGACGCTGGATAAGGGCGCGCGCCGCCTTGCAAGCCCGGACGATGTCGAGGTCACGCTCACGCGTGGCGAATTCGATCTGCTGCTGGCGCTGGTCGAAAGGCCGCAGCGCGTCGTGAGCCGCGACCAGCTGATGGACATCATCCACAACCGCGATGCCGGTCCGTTCGATCGCAGCATCGACGTGCAAATCGGCCGCTTGCGCAAGAAACTCGACGACGATCCGCAGCAGCCGCGCATCATCAAGGCGGTGCGCGGGCTGGGATACCAGTTCATCGCGGAGGTATCGCGCCCGCCCAGGCCGGGAGCAAAGCGTGGCTAAAGGCGTGGCCAAAGGCACGGTTAAGGGCACTGATAAAGGCACTGATAAGGGTACGGCGTTCGCAGAAGGGTCGGATGCCCTCTATCCGTCTTTGTTTGAGTCGCTTCCGGACGCCATGCTTGTCGTGAACCGACAGGGTGTGATCACGTTCGCCAATGAAAAGGCCTGCCTGATGTTCGGATGGCCCCGATCGGAACTTGTTGGCGCCCTCGTCGAGCGGCTTGTTCCGCAGCGATTTGCAGAAGGGCATCCGCAACAGCGGCAGCATTTTCACGAGCATACTCAGCCGCAGTCGATGGGTGTTGAACGCGAACTGGTCGGCCTGCGGCGCGATGGCGCCGAATTTCCGCTGGAAATTGCGCTAAGCCACATCAAGATTGGCCACGAAACGCAGGTCGCGGCGGCGATTCGCGATCTGACCTTTACCCTGCGTTTCAGGGAGGCGACCAAGCGTGCGCATTACAGTTCACAGTTGGTAAAGGTGGGCGCACTCGCGCTGCGGTCCAAGGGTATCGATGAAATGCTCGAAAGCGTGCCGGATTTCATTGTCGGAACCTTGTCTGCCGACATCGTCATCGTCTTTTGGACGCTCCACGGTGATGAGCTCCGTCCGCGAATCATCCATGGCGTCTCCGCGGCACACGCGAGCCGGCTGGAAGCCTCGTCCATCGTCAGGATTGAAGCGAATGACCCGCTCGCCAGGGAGCTACCCCGCATCATTCGCGACTATCGCAACGAAACCGGCGCGGATGCCTTGCTGGCTCGAGAGCTTGGTCTCGGTAGCAGCCTGCGAGTGCCGCTTGCCACCGAAACGCGGCTAGTCGGCCTGCTGGTGACCTATTCCCGGCAGCCGGACCAGTTTGGCGAGCACGAACTCTATTTCATGCAGGCGGTGGGAAATGTAATTGTCAGCGCATTCGTGCGCGCCGAAGTTGAATCGCAATTGGCCTTTTCACAGCGACTTGACTCCATCGGCCAGTTGACGGGAGGTATCGCGCACGACTTCAACAACATCCTGACAATCGTGCTGGGCAACCTGCAAATGCTGCGGGAGGCGATTGAACGCGCCGGTGCCGGCGAGTTCCTGAAACTGGTGGACTCCGCGCAGCGCGCGTCCAAACGGGGAGCGGAGCTGACGCACAAGCTGCTCACGATCGCGAGCAGACAGTCACTTTCGCCAGGCGCAATCGATCCGGCAAACGCGCTTGCGGCGATCATCGAAATGCTGCAACGGACAATCATCGAGACAATCGAGATGCATTTGCAGGTTGCCCCCGGCTGCCCGTCTTGCCTGGCCGATCCCCTGCAATTCGACACGGCAATCATCAATCTGATACTGAATGCCCGCGATGCGATGCCGGACGGCGGACACGTGTACATTACGGCAACACCCACCACGCTGCGCGAGGACACGCCCGATGTCGGCCACGAGTTGGCGCCGGGACTCTATGTGCTGATCAGCGTATCCGACACCGGCCAAGGCATGTCACCCGAGATCATGCGTCGCGTGTATGAGCCGTTTTTTACCACCAAGCCAATCGGAAAAGGCACCGGCCTTGGCCTCAGCATGGTCCACGGGTTTGTCAGACAATCGAGCGGCACGATAAGGATAAAAAGCAGACCCGGACATGGAACAGAAGTGCAGCTCTATTTCCCCTGCGCCGATCGACGCGCGTCCACGTCCGTCGCGCAAGCGGATATCCAACGCCACCAGCGGCAATCACCACCCGGACTGGAGACGATACTGATTGTGGACGACGATCTGGAGGTACTTGGTCTGACGGAAGTCCTGCTTGAACGGTCCGGCTATCGTGTCTTGCGGGCTTCAGACACGGCGGAAGCGATGTGGTATCTGGCGGGACCGGAGCCGATCTCCCTTTTATTCACCGATGTCGTCCTCGGCGCGGGCGAGACAGGCCCGCAGCTTGCCGCCGAGGCGCTGAAAATCAGACCGGGTTTGCCTGTCCTCTACACGTCGGGATTTGCACATGGCAAGCTGGACGAAGCCGACCTTGGGCCGGCGCTATTCCTGGCAAAGCCATACCAGCTCGCGGAACTGATTTCGCGCATCGAAACACTTCTGGGCGATCGCCGCGCCGGAACCCGATTTGTCCTGTCTTGACCCCGCCAAGGTCGGACGCGAGGCCGACGTCAGTGCGATTGCGACATGGCGACGACGTCCCGCAACGCGTCGCGATCCAGCAGTTCGATTTCGCGAAGGTGAACGTTGATTATGCCGAGCCGCGCAAATCGTGAAAGTGCACGGCTGACGGTTTCCAGTTTCAGGCCGATCAGGCTGCCAATCTCATTGCGGGTCAGACGCAATTGCAGTTTTGTCGCCGAGAATCCCCGCGAGCCGAAGCGCCGGGACATCTCCAGAAGAAAGGCGGCCACCCTGCCCTCCGCGTGCAGGCTGCCCATGCTCAGCATCTGCTCCCGGTCGCTGCGAATTTCGCTGCCAAATGCACGATGTAGTTCGCGTGCCACCGCAGCGTCGCGCTGGCCGCGCGCAATCAAGGCGTCATAGGGAATCGACAGTACGTCGGAGATGTCCAGGGCAATGGCATCGCATTCGTAGGTGCCCGTTGCAACGGCATCCAGGCCAAGAATGTCTCCCCGCAAATGAAAACCGGTGGTCCGCTCCCTGCCGTCCTCCGATACGTAACTGGTCTTGGCGAAACCTGCGTTGAGGACGTGGAGGGAATGAAAATCGCCGCCCGCGCGAAATAGCAGGTCGCCCTGCTTCAGGCGTCGATGGGCAATTGGAAAATCGGAACCCAGCAACCTGGCCAAGTTGCAACCGGGACTGATTGACTCCATGACCGCCGGCGAGTATTCAAACGCAGGGACAAGACCGGGATGAAAAGTATCTGGACGATGCTGTAGAAAGTCTTGTTCGGCGTGCATGACGGTTCTCCTTTCGAGGGCGCTACGTGAAAACCCGTGGCGCACAAATTTCTTGTCGCCACGGTGATCACGTTACGAGGCGCATATCATCGAACTATGAACCGACACTAACGTTTTGTAACAGTGGGTAACGCCGCCGCTGGCGCCTCACAGGTAAAGTCGCGGAGGCGATAAAACCATCAGCCAATCAATTACTTACTGATATTGCCGACAGCCACTCGCCCGACATTGTGACGACTGCAACCGATGCTGCTTTCAGCATTGCACATCACCGGCAATCTTATGCGTGCCGATCAGTGCGTGGCGCCTCGAATTTCGAGGATCCCGTAAGCCGTGTCAGGCCTCCGCAAGCCTTTCACGTAACCTGTTCAGCGGCACATTGATGAAATCACGCTCGATAGTCCGAGCCACCACCTTTTTGACGTGCGGATCCAGCTGGTGCAGCAGAATGCCGAAGAATGGATTGGAGGCAGCCACCACCAGTTTTGAAAACTCACCGCGCCGCTGGCTTTCCGCAAGCAGTTTCGCCAATTCCGCTGCAAAATGATCGCGGGCGTTGCGGTGTGGATCGGTACGTGGCGCCAGCGATGTGCCCGTTCCGGTCGGACTTTGCGCACGACTTGGTTGGTCGGTAACAAGGCCGGCGGCATTCATCCGCCCTGCTGGATTTCGAAATACGTGGACAACAATCAGCGCGCTGTCCGCGCCACGGTCTTCAACCAGAATGGCTCTCGCGGAGTTCGCCAGGATTATCCAGGTACTCGGTTTGTCTTTGTTGTCCATTGTTTGCTCCTTCAATTCGTCGAATGCAGCGTCATTGTCACGATGGTCAAATCACGTCCGGCTTCCGTCGTGCGCCAGTGTTCGCAAACATCCGGAACGCAGCCGATGTTCCCGCAGAAAGCGCCAGCATGAATCAGCGAAGAAAGTCCATGTGTTTCCATGCTATCGATCGTGGCGTTGGAGGATTTGACATTTCGCAAGCCCAGGCGTGCCAGTTCATCAGGCAGGGATCGGCAAGGACTTTGATATTGGGCAAGCCCCTTGCCTGGACGCCGCGCTAATGTCGTTAGCCGAGAGGCGGCGCACAGCGATGAACCACAAATACCGGACAGCTATCCTCGCCTTGTGCCTGACGGGCCTCTGCGTGACGGTGACAAGTGCGGGACTGGCATTCGGGTTGCCCGAGCCGGGCGTCGCTCAGCTTGCCCGGATCTTCGAGCGTGAAGTGGACATGCGTCTGGACGTGCCGGTTGACGAGCAATCGGCCTATGCCCAACGGCTTGAAGACAATATCGTTCAGTTCGGACTGGGCGATTTGCCCGCGCAGTATTTCGCAATCGTCGACCGGAACCCGAATATTCAGGCGCTGTTGATCTATTGGCGTTCCGTCCCGCATGATTGGACCTTCATTGGCGCATCGCCGGTGTCGACTGGAAAGCCAGGCGCATTCGATCACTTCCGCACGCCGCTCGGCGTGTTCGAGCATTCGCTGGACAACCTTGATTTCAGGGCCGAGGGCACGAAGAACGAATTCGGCATTCGCGGATACGGACGCAAAGGCATGCGCGTGTTTGATTTTGGCTGGACGCTCGCGGAGCGCGGGTGGGGTTCCGGCGGCCAGAGCGCGATGCGCCTGCAGATGCATGCCACCGATCCGGACGTGCTGGAGGGCCAACTCGGACTGGCCCATTCAAAAGGATGCATCCGCATTCCTTCAACGCTGACGGCTTTCTTGGATCGCTATGGTGTACTCGATGCCAACTATGAAAGCGCGGTCGCGCGCGGCCAGCGGCTTTGGGTATTGCGGGCCGACCGCATCAGCTCACCGCAGGCGGGACGCTATCTGGTGATCGTGGAGTCCGATCACGGCAAGCGGCCCGCATGGGCGCCACTGCCGGCGGACCGCGCAAAACGGCGGATCGCCCGTCACGCCTCGCCTTGATCGACGTCGGTCATTGCCGGATACAGTCGGGCGCCGCGCGTTTGAGAATTATCAAGTCGCATCGAGAAATCGCCGATAACATTTTCGACATTGAACATCCCGCCGACAGCAACCCACGGAGAAGCGAACATGCGCGCAATGAATGGCCTGACGCACAGTGAGGTATCGAGACTGATGCAGCAACTGGAAAAAGAGGAATGCGATGTGCGTAACCTGCTGCTGGAAGAATTCAGCCACCGCGCGTCTGGCCAGAATGGCGCAACCGGGTATCGCGAAGGCACCGACTTCGGGGTGGTTGCCGACGCCTCGATTGATCATGCTCCTCCCCTCATACTCGGTTGTGTCGCAACGCGGAACGCAATCGAGAAAAGCCTGGATGCCATTCGGGCGGGCACATATGGCGCTTGCCAGGAATGCGGGCATTACATCGGCCTGAAGAGGCTGCAATCGCAGCCCACCGCGATCCTGTGCATTCATTGCGCGGACAAGCACGCGCAAACTCCGAAGCAGCGGCGTCGCTAACCCAGGTCCTGCTGGTGGATGTAGCCGCGGGTACCTCGCGGATATCCTTGCCGCGTCGAGTCGCGTAGCGCTTCAGCTTTCCAGCGCACTTTCACTTGCCGTCCGCGATTTCTCCGGCAGCCGGGCGATCATGCAATCTGCCGTAAGCGCGAGGCTTGCGATCGATGCCGCATTCTGCAGCGCCGAGCGGGTGACCTTGCACGGATCGAGCACCCCCATCTGGAACATGTCACCATACTCGCCGTTGGCAGCGTTGTAGCCAAAACTGCCGGTGCCTTCCAGGACTCGCTGCATGACCACCCATGGCTCTACCCCCGCGTTCCGGACAATCTGCGTCAATGGCTCGTCGAGCACGCTGACGATGATTTGAACCCCTGCTCGCTGGTCATCGTTGTCGCCGCTGAGTGCATCCAGTGATTGCCGGACGCGCAGCAAGGCAATGCCGCCGCCCGGCAATATGCCCTCTTCCACCGCAGCTCGCGTGGCGTGCAGCGCATCCTCGGTGCGGCTCTTGCGTTCCTTCATTTCGGTTTCGGTCGCGGCGCCGACCTTTATCACCGCCACCCCGCCCGCCAGTTTCGCCATGCGTTCACGCAGCTTCTCCTTGTCGTAATCGCTGGTGGCGTCTTCAAGCAGTTGCTTGATCTGCGCAATGCGCGCGGCAATAGCCTGCGCGTCGCCGGCACCGCCAATGATGGTGGTACTGTCCTTGCCGATCTCAATGCGGCGAGCCCGGCCGAGATCTTCAGGCGTGGCCTTTTCCAGCGAACGCCCTGCCTCACTGGAAATGACTTTTCCTCCTGTCAGTATGGCGATATCTTCCAGCATTGCCTTGCGACGATCGCCAAATGCCGGCGCCTTCACGGCGCAGGCGCGGACCACCCCGCTCAGCGTATTCACCACCCAGGGTTGCCAGCGCTTCTCCTTCGACATCTTCCGCGATCACCAGCAGCGGCTGGCCGCGCTTGGCCACATGTTCCACCATCGGTAGCAATTCCTGAACAGAGAGGATTTTTTTGTCCTGCAACAGTATCAATGCATCTTCAAGCACGACGTTCTGCTTTTCGGGGTTGTTGACAAAATATGAGGAGAGAAAGCCGCGGTCGAACATCATGCCCTCGACCACGTCCAGTTCATTGGCGAGGCCCTTGCCCTCTTCCACTGTGATGACACCTTCGCGCCCGACGCGCGCCATGGCCGCGGAAATCATTTCACCGATTGACCGGTCGTTGTTCGCTGATATGGCGGCGACCTGCTCGATCTCCTTCGGACTGTCGCACGGCTTCGCCAGCTTGTGCAATTCCGCGACTACCGTGTTCACGGCCAGATCCATCCCGCGCTTGATATCGACGGGATTCATCCCGGCGGATACATATTTCATGCCTTTCTTGACCATGGCCGCGGCGAGTATGGTCGCAGTCGTGGTCCCGTCACCCGCGATTTCGGATGTCCGCGACGCTACTTCGCGCAACATCTGTGCGCCCATGTTTTCGAACCGGTCCTCAAGTTCCACTTCCTTTGCGACGATGACGCCGGAGTTGATCACGGTCGGTGCGCCAAACGAGCGCTCAAGCACCACCGTGCGCGCCTTTGGCCCCAGCGTAATTTTCACCGCGTCGGCCAGCGTGGTCATACCCTTGAGCAAACTCGCATGTGCCTCGTCGCCAAACAGCAGTTTCTTCGCGGACATGTAACCTCCTGATGAGTGAAAGACAGCAGGAGAAAAGCATAGGTGAACTCTGCTCCGCGGATTTGATGATGGTCAAAGCAGCGCGAAGCGGGGACCACCTGGCAATGCGGTGATTTGCGAAAGGACTCCGTCAGGACGAGTACGACTTGTCCTGGCAGGCAGTAAACGAACGGATCTTGACGAAACGCAAAGGCGGGTTATCGATCGGCACTATTCTGAAAGCGTGTTGTGGATGACGGGTAATTCCGAATCCCGGCACTGAGGTGAGGGGACTTGGTCGCTACCAGGTCAGTTTGCGGATTCCATGTGCAGATTCCATGGGATTGGCAAAGGTGGAGACGGCCTTCAGACTTGTTCAGCCTGAGAAACTGGATAAGGGAGCTCCACTCGGCTCGCCGGCCCGTGAGGGCCGGCGAGTCTTTTTTTCGCCCGTACCTGACCCCGTACGATTCCTCAAAAGCATGACATGTCCAAAGCCATTGATGACTTGCTCATCCGCATCCACCGACTGCATGAGGAGCGGGAAAACGAGCTTCAAAAGAAACGGGAGGAAATCGAGTTTGTGATCCGTGGCAAACGTGTGCAATTCGCGCAAGAGATCATCGCGCGGCAACACTTGTGCTTCTTCGAGTTTGGGGATGCGGAGGCGTATCGGAAGGGCTTTGCGCGTCTGCGTGAAAAATACGAGCGGGATTCGGAAGGCTGCTCCCGTCCGGTACCGGCAGGCTTCAACTGATTCCTTGAGGAAACGCAAAACAGGAAGTAGCGCGCTCTTACAATCCGCATCTCATCATGACGAAAAGGTATGTCGCCGATGAGTACTTTGACGAAAGTTGCACTGGGCCTGATGGGGAAAATGCGGCCCCTTCCCGCAATCGGTGACGGGCCGCAGACCATTGTGCTCCCCGCTCCCGAGACAACAGGCGGTATGCCGCTGCTGGACGCGCTTCGACAACGGCAATCCAGGCGTGAGTTTCTGCAAGAGGTTTTGCCGCCACAGGTGCTATCGAATCTGCTTTGGGCAGGATTTGGAATTAACCGGAAGAGTGACACCGGCCGCACCGCTCCTTCCGCGATGAACGCGCAGGAGATTGACCTTTATGCGGCAATGCCTTCCGGCTTATATCTTTACGACCCGCATGCGCATGTGCTGCGGATGACCGGTGCCGAGGACGTCAGGCGCGTGACCGGCTACCAGGATTTTGTTGACGATGCACCGCTTGACCTGATTTACATGGTGCCGGCCGCGCAGCGCCAGTCTTACGCCTCGGTCGCCGCCGGGGCCATTGCGCAAAACATCTACCTTTATTGTGCGTCCGCCGGACTCGCCACGGTAATTCGGGCATGGATCGACCGCGACGCGCTGGCAAAAGCCATGGCGCTCACACCTGACCACCAATTGCTGCTTTCACAAACCGTTGGTTATCCCGCCGCGCTGTCAGGCGGTACGCCGCCGTCGTGACCAGCGACATCTTCAAAGGAGAAATCATGAATCATTTCAGGCGGAAAAACGGGGATCGTACTGCCGCAGCCGGGCTTGGGTTGATCGACGCGGTCTCCCGGCGAACATTCGCTGCCACCAGTCGCGTGTTCGTGGCGGCCATGCTATTGGCGGGCTGCGCGACGACAACGGTCGATGTGCAGTGGTCCAATCCTGACTTCACCGCCCGCAAGATTGAAGGAAAGGTTCTCGTCGTCGGCTTGACCAGCGACCAGACCATGCGCCGTGTTTATGAAGATGAACTCAGGGCACAATTGTCCGCGCGCGGCATTGACGTGACGCGCAGCTATGAAGTTGTTCACGGTGAGTTTGTCGCCGACGGAAACAAGGCAATCCTTGATGCGGCACGGCTTCAAGGTGCGGCGACTGTTCTGTCCAGCGCGGTCGTCGGCCACGAACACATTACGAGGCTGACTATCGATGAACCGCCGGTACCATGGTACGGCCTGTACGACGGCTGGTACCGGTACTACTGGCCCTATTTGTATCGCCGTGCCGACGTCCGCGTCACCCAACGCTATCTCGCCAGCACCACGGTTATCGATGTTGCAAGCGGGAAGATACGCTGGACCGTGCGAACCCACACCGATGCCGGCAGCAATGTCGAAGGCGACGTCAAGGGTTTTGCCACCGCCGTTGTCGAGGCGATGACAAAAGGCGGGCTACTTTAGGCGGTGTCTCACTGCAAACGCTGGTCATGCGCGTTGCTTGAGATCTGCCGTCAGTTCAAGGATCTCAGCGAACCCTGAACCATGTCTTCCCCCACGACGAGGAACGGTGGAACCCGTCACGGACAACTTCAGCAATCGATATGTCTTTCCAGACGGCGAACTGGTTACGGTCGGCAATGTCGATCGAAGGATGGAGAACGTCCAATGCGGAATATGGGGTGTGGAGGTTTTGCGTCCGCACGATGCGACGCGTGCCGAAGCGCTTCGGCATCGGGCAGCCGTTTTGCGGGCGATCCGCCTGCGGATCGAAACCGCGCTAAATCTCAAGCACTGGCGCGGTGTTTCAGGCGAAAAGTAGCCAGGGGGCGCGCCAATGCTTGAGTTCTGATGCGATCTGTAGCCCCCGCGCATTCCGGACAACATTCGGCGCGCTGTGTCGCGCCGTCCAAATTGCGCAACGCATGGCATGCGGGGATGCGCTGCCGCATTTTGCCCGCGACGTCACCTGCGACCGGCTCTCCCCGACTCGATGTTAAAATTGATTTAAGTCAGCGTCCTTCCTCCAGTTTCACCACCTGCAACGATTGGCCGCGTCGCCGCTGCAATCCCTTTCAATCGCAGCATTTCCTGGCCCAACGCCCTTCCCTAACACTACTCTCAGCCCGGATGTCCGCCCATGACCGCCTCATTCGAATCCACCTTCAAGCGCGTTGTCCCGGCAGTCGATTTCTGCTCGCTGCGTTTTGTTGAAGAAACCACCGAACAATTAAACGTTCGCCAAAACGTCACTGAGCCGCCCCAAACCTGCGTTGATCGCGGGGTGATGATTTCCATCTTTGACAAGGGCGGATACGGGTATGCCGCGACCAGCGATCTTTCAGAGTCCGGCTTGCGCGCCGCCGTTGCGCGCGCCCACGAGTGGGCGCGGCTGACTGCCGGGCGGAGCGTGATCGACTATTCAACACTGGCCATGCCGGCGGCAGCGGGGCGTTATCAAACACGATTGCAGCAGCCGGCGCTCTCCAGCAAGCGCGAAAAAATCGACATGCTCAAGGCCGAATCCGCGCAATGCAAGATCGACGACAGGATAGTAGATTGGTCGGCAAGCTTCTGGACCACCCATACCAAACAGCTTTATGTCACTGCCGATGGCGGGATGATCGAGCAGGAATTCGATTTCATGGTGCCCGCCCTGTCGGTGACGGCATTTGCCGGCGGTGAAGCGCAAACGCGCTCCTTCGGCGGCCGCTACAACGGCTTTTGCCAGCAAGGTGGCGCTGAAATTGTCGCCCGTTCGGGTTTTCCCGGATCGGGCAAACGTACTGCAGAAGAAGCACTCGCGCTGCTCACGGCACCCAATTGCCCATCCGGCAAGATGGATGTGCTCCTCATGCCGGATCAGATGATGCTGCAGATTCATGAATCCATCGGTCACCCGCTGGAACTGGATCGCATCCTCGGTGATGAACGCAACTACGCCGGCACCAGTTTTGTGACGCTCGACATGTTCGGCAGCTATCAATACGGCTCGCCGCTACTAAACGTGACCTATGATCCGACCATGGCCGAGCAGTTCGCGAGCTTTGCATTCGACGACGATGGCGCCCGCGCGGAGAAAGCGTACGTCATTCAGAACGGGATCCTGCAGCGCCCGCTGGGGGGCAGCATCTCGCAGGCACGCGCCCTCAAGGCGGGACATGCCCTGCGCGGTGTCGCCAACGCCCGGGCGTGTTCCTGGAACCGCGCGCCGATCGACCGCATGGCCAATCTCAATATCGAGCCCGGCACGAGCGCGCTGGATGACATGATCGCCTCCATCGAACGCGGCGTGCTGATGCGCACCAACGTCTCGTGGTCGATCGACGACTCGCGCAACAAATTCCAGTTTGGCTGTGAAATCGGCCAGGTGATCGAGAACGGCAAGCTCGGTCACATCGTCAAGAACCCGAACTACCGCGGCATTTCCGCAACATTCTGGCGCTCGCTCGCGATGGTCGGCAACGCCGCCACACAGGAAGTGATGGGCACGCCTTTCTGCGGCAAGGGCGAACCCAACCAGGTCATTCGCGTCGGACACGCCAGTCCCGCATGCAAATTCGCGAACATCGATGTGTTCGGCGCCGAAGCATAACCAGAACAACTCAAATGCAAACCTACTTCTACCAATTGGCTGATTTCATCGGCACACAGACCCGCAGTGAAGAGACCTATCTCGCGTACCTGTCCGCCGAGGAATCAAACTTCGTGCGTTTCAACCAGTGCCTCGTCCGGCAAGCCGGTTCAGTCAAGCAAACCGGACTGACGCTTTCGCTGATCGCGCAACAGCGCCGGGCGGAATCGCATCTGACGCTTTCCGGACAGCGGGAAGACGATCGTGGACTCGTCCTGGCGGCGCTCGATGCGTTGCGGCGCGACCTTGCCGACCTGCCGGAAGATCCTTATCTGCTCTTTAACCAGATCCCGCAATCGACCGAGCGCATCGGCGAATCGGGGCTGGCCTCCGATGCCGACATTCTCGACCAGGTCGTGACACTTGGACAGGGCAAGGACCTGGTCGGCATTTATGCCGCCGGCACGATTTACAAGGGCTTTGCCAATTCGCTCGGACAGCGCAACTGGCATCGGGTGGATAACTTCAATTTCGAGTGGTGCCTGTACCACGCCGCAGACAAGGCGGTGAAGAACAGTTACGCAGGCACACATTGGGATGGCGGGGAATTTGCCCGGAAAATGGCCGCGAGCAGCGAACAGCTGGCCGTCCTGAAACGGGCCCCAAAGCAGCTCGCTCCCGGGCAGTACCGGGCCTATCTGGCGCCGTCCGCCATGAATGAAATTCTCGGCCTGTTGAGTTGGGAAGCGTTCGGCATCAAAACGCAGCGCAACAAGCAAAGTCCGCTGCTGAAGCTGGAAGACGGCTCGGCCGCCTTGAACGCGAGCGTTGATTTGCAGGAGAACAGCCAGGATGGCATCGCGCCCGGCTTTCAGGCGGACGGGTTCATCAAGTCGGCGACCGTGCCGTTGATCTCCCGCGGCCACCACGCCGGGGCACTGGTCAGTCCGCGTTCCGCGCGTGAGTTCGCCCTCGAAACCAATGGCGCAAACAGCGCCGAGGCACCCGAGGCGCTGGAAATGGCGGCGGGTTACATGCATCGCGATGACGTGCTCAAAACGTTGGGCACCGGCATTCTGATTGGCAATCTTCACTATCTCAACTTTTCCGACCGGCGTGCTTGCCGCATGACGGGCATGACCCGGTTTGCCACTTTCTGGGTGGAAAAAGGTGTGATCCAGGCGCCGCTCAACGTCATGCGCTTCGATGATTCCGCCTATCGCGTGCTCGGTGACAATCTCCTTGCGCTCACCGCAGAACGCGAGTTAATCCTCGATTCCGGAACCTACGGCGAACGGTCAACGGGCTCGGCACGTTTGCCAGGCGCCCTAGTCAAAGACTTTGCATTGACGTTATGATGGAGGCGTCCATTCTGCGAGAAGCGTAAGATTTGTGTTATTGTTATTTTGTTATAAAACAAATGTTTAAAGAATGTATTTAATCAAAAACCTGAGCATTGGGACCTGCGTGTTCTGGGGTGCGCGATGTCGGCATTCCTTGCCTCGTTTGTCTCACACGATGCGTTCGCCGACCCGCCGCTAACGTTCCGGCAGGGACCCATCCGACGGCAACCCACGTCGTCGACGCGGCGCCACCCGCACAACCGCCACTGGCAGAACTGGTACCTGCAAAGCCCATCAGCGATGCCGACCTCTGGCAGCGGGTCCGGCGCGGATTCGCCATGGGAGAACTCGATACGCCATTGGTCCAGAACCATGAACAGTGGTACTCGACCCGCCCGGAATACATCCAGCGCTTTGTCGATCGCGGATCCAAGTATCTCTACCATGTCGTCGAAGAAATCGAACGGCGCGGCATGCCAACGGAAGTCGCGCTGCTGCCGATCATTGAGAGCGCCTTCAACCCGCAGGCGAATTCGCGGGCCAAGGCCGCGGGTATGTGGCAATTCATTCCCAGTACCGGCAAACACTTTGGCCTGAAACAGGACTGGATGGCCGACAATCGGCGCGATGTGCTCCTTTCCACGCACGCGGCGCTGGATTATCTGCAAAGGCTGCACGGCATGTTCAATTCCTGGGAGCTTGCATTCGCGGCCTACAACTGCGGCGAAGGCTGCGTGGCACGCGCGATCCAGAAGAATGCGCGCAAAGGCTTGCCGACGGATTATCTCAGCCTCAATTTGCCTCCCGAAACCCGCAATTACGTGCCCAAGCTCATTGCGGTCAAGAACATCGTGCTGGCGCCAGGCAGCTATGGAATCGAGCTGGATTCCATGGACAACCGCCCCTATTTCAGCAAGGTCGCTGCCCCCGCCAAGATCGACGTCAAGCTTGCCGCTCGACTCGCGGAAATGCCGGAGGATGAATTTGCGGCGCTGAATCCGGCCTTCAACAAGCCGGTTGCGTCGTCAGGCACCGGCTATTTCCTGGTGCCCGCCGATAAGGCGGCGACTTTCCGGGAAAATATGGCGCTGTATCGCTCACTCGATGGGCCGCTGGTCTCGTGGCAGGCCGCCAGCGCCAAACGGGGGGAATCGATTGAGGCCGTGGCGAGGCGTTACGGATTGACCGCGTCCTACCTGCGCGCGACCAATCGTTCGCTGCCGGAAAGAAAGGGCAAGTTTTCGCAGCCGGCATCATTCATGGTGCCGATGCATAAGGAAGCGAGGATCATCAATGCGACGCTGGACAAGAAGACGGCACTAAAAGCTTCGCAGCCACCGGCTGCGGTAAAAGCCGTTGAACCAAAATCAGAAGCAACGGTTGTCGCAGCCATTGAAACCATCAGCTCCGGCAACAGCGTTCAGCCGCCAAGGGCGCTAGCCGCCGACGATACGCCGGCAAGCGCGACGCCGATACTGGCATCCCAGGTAGCACCCGTACCCGGTGGCATGGCAGAACCGATGCCTGCATCCTATCGGGTAGAGAACGGCGACACGCTATTTTCGATTGCCAGGAGATTCGGCGTATCGATTGATCAGATCAAGTCCCGAAACGGCCTCTCAGGAAACAGCGTGCAGGTGGGTCAGATCGTGCGTTTCGATGCGAACGCATCGACGGTTATCGCCGCACGCGAGCCGGCACTGGTGCGGGTCAGCGCACCGGTAAAGTCGAGACCGGTTTTGCCACGCACCTACACCGTTCGCAGCGGTGACAGCTTGTTTGCCATTGCGATCAAGTTCGGCGTTGAGCTGGATGACCTGCTTCGCTGGAACAAGCTTACGGGTCGCACGATTATTCAGCCGGGGCTCAAAATCCGTATCGCGGCATAGCGCTGCACGCAGCCCCGCCTTGGGTACACGAAACGCTGACGCTGGTTATCGTGCTCTCGCTTCCATTGCTCGATTCATGTGGCGGCAGGACGCATGGATTCGCTCAGCCGGAAGCGCGATAATGTCCCTGAACGCAGTCGATGAGATTGCCTTGAATTGACTTGTCGCGCCAACACAAGGATCCGCCACCATGACTACTTCTCTTGTCGTTACACTCGTCGGCCCGGATCGTCCCGGTCTCGTCAGCGCGCTATCCGACAAGGCCGTTGAATTCGGCGCCAATTGGGCAGACAGCGTGATGTCCAATTTTGCCGGTCAGTTTGCCGGCATCGTGCAGCTGGAAGTTCGCCCCGAAAAATGTGACGCATTGATTGCGGCGTTGCGTGCGCTGGAGTCGCCGCAGATGCACGTCAGCGTCACCAAGGGCGCCAGCGCCGCCAAACCGCTTTCAACACGCCGGCTCAAACTCGATCTTGTCGGACATGACCGACCCGGCATCATCCACAGTATTTCCAGTCAGTTGGCTCAGCGCCAGATCAGCATCGAGAAACTGGAAACACATATCGCCAGCGGCGCGATGGCGGGCGGGCAGATGTTTCAGATGAAGGCCTTGCTTTTGGTACCGCAGGCACTGGATGAAGATGAACTTCGGCAGGGACTCGAAAGCCTGGCCAATGAACTGATGATTGATATGTCGCTGGATGATACCAAGGCGGCGGTGCAATAGTGGCATGAATAGCAAGTACCGGCGCATGGCAAAGCCTGCGGAACCTTTCAACTGACGAACGGCCTGACTTGATTGATGGCGATCAACAGCAGTACTACGCGACAGAAAGAAAATCGGGCCAGCCTGTCATTCGCCGCTTCGGGAATCATGGGTGAACGCCGGCGTACTCTCAAGGACGAGTATGCGGCTGGTTGAATCCGCCGCGACCAACCACCGGTAGGTCGCGATGACTTCAAGCGTGCTCATTTCGAGACAGAATCGTTCACTTCCGCCGCCGCCAAATAGCGCGAATTCCCACATGAATGGTTGCGACGGGCGCGCCGCCGTTTCATTGCGCACAATGTTCGTCTGTGAAAGCGAATGAACAGCCGACCGGCGGAGCGTTTCCAATCGCACACGAATCGACGTTCGCGTTCGGGTGACATCCGGCATGCCATGCCGATTGAGGTAATAAGCGCGGAAAACGTCTTCCTCTCTCAAACCGCTAAGCTCGATCTCGATGCCGTGCGTCATTCTTCCAATGCTATTGCGTATTTCGAACCCGGCTTGTGTCTGACGCGAACGTTCGGATCTTCGCGACACGCACGAAAAATCGGTGGCTTCGCAACTGCCCGGCCGGCGCCGGTCGCTCGACCGACGGGGTATCAGGAAAGTGGAATTCAGATGCATGTCCATTGTTTTCTTCCCTTGCCCGCAGTGGATAGGCATCGGCATGAGGCGGGTCAGCGTGATTGGATGATTGCAGTGCTTCAATTGCGCACCTCGATCGAGGCGCCCACGGCCCACTCCGGGCTGCCGTCAGCCAAACCCTTGACGCCGTAGAGCACCACTCGCCAATTCGCTGAAACCTTGAGTCCGACCGCGATACTGAGTTCGGACTGTTTGAAACCAAAAGCAGAAGATGGCTGGCGGTAGTCATAGGTGAAATCGATATCGCTTGTGCCGTTCAGCCTGTATTTCACACCGGCATTTGCTGCCCAGCCGTTTCTCAGTTCATCATCGATTTCACCGCGGCGCACCTGGTAGGCGACCTTCGCATGGGGGGTGCAGCGATCGACGCGCCGTGCAAGATTGATTTGCGCGCCGTAATCAATCTTGCCGGTGGAGAATCCTTTTGCGCGGCTTGCCGTTGGCCACTTGACGCGTCCGGTAAGATCAATCAGCCAGCCCGCGTCGGTTTCCGGCACTTTATAGGTTGCGAAGGTGGCGAGGTCGCCTGCGCCGCGAATTGTTTTGATCTGATCGTTATCCGATGCACTGCTGCCGACAAGAATATCTGAGTCGGTCACCCGAACGTTGTCATCACTGCGAACCTGAAGATACGGCATGCTGGCGCCGACGATCCAGGCGGAGGTTTCGGCTGAAACTGAAAAGGGGATCACCAGCAACCGAGTCTTGTCCGTGTCGCCGTATTTGCCTGACGAATAGTCGAACCCGCTGGAAACGTTGATGGCAATGTCCGACGCCATTGCCGGATGGAAGAGCAGCGCGAGCCACGCCGCGAGGCCCAGCCAAAGGTATCGTGCTCGAAAAATGTTTTTCAACATGTTCGGTGCCGTCCTGATTATTTTTGCTTGCGGAGTACGGAAAACTTCTCCGGCAGGCCGGTTGCGATTGGGGGCGACCGCACTATTCCTGATTCCTGCCGGAGCGCACAACAGTTGCTATGACCTATGCGTGGTTCGCAGGGTCATCGCGGCCACCACCCTTACGGATGTGTCCGGCCGGATCATCCGCACCTTGTTTCATGGTGCGACCACGATTGTCGCCAGGTGGGTCATCGCGGCCACGACCTTTACGGATGTGTCCGGCGGGATCGTCCGCACCTTGCCGCAAGGTGCGTCCACGGTTGTCACCGGGTGGGTCGTCACGGCCGCGGCCTTGGCGGATATGGCCAGGCGCATCATCAGCACCCCGGCGAGCCAGTACGAAAACAGGCTGCGCGTGTTTTTGAATCTAGCCAGAAATCCACATCACGACCGTACTTTGGGATTATTTTCCCAAAGTGTCAAGCTTATTTTTGATTTATCCCAAGAAATATTGTAAGTATTTGATTTGTCACCTATTGTCTACCCATCAATCGACGAACCCCAACACGCATGGGCGTGTGCAAGCCGAATTCAAATGCGGTCTTTCGAAGATTTTCCCCATTTTTCAACGAATTCAGGCTGCCCGCCCGGCCAAAGCCCAATCCTGCAGCGTCCCTGCGAATACGGCGATCGGTTGCCGGAAGACCAGACGGTCACTGGGCTAACTGTCGTTGCCAGCGCTACGCGCAGCCGGCAACAAAGCACGAAAGTAATCACGCCGACGCCACTGAACGTGCAGAAAACTTTCGTATTTACTTGCTTGGCACTTGATTTGAATGAAAATTTCACTTGACTAACTAGCGTGATGGGATAATATTCCCAAAACATGAATAACGATATCAAGCGCACATTGCACGCTGCAGTACTTCGGTTGCTGAGGCCGCTGGTTCGGCTGCTTTTGCACCACAGCGTGCCTTTTGAAACTTTTGCGGATCTCGCAAGGTGGGTGTACGTGGACGTGGCCGAAAAGGACTTCACGTTGGCGAACAAGAAGCAGACCGCATCACGCATCTCCGTAATCACGGGGCTCAATCGCAAGGAAGTCGCGCGCCTGCAGGCGATGACGGTCGAAGACAACACCGGCGCAATCGAGTCATTCAATCGCGCGGAAAAAGTCGTGACCGCGTGGCGGCATGAGTATCCGAAAGCAGACAGTGCAAGTCATGCAGCCCCGTTGCCGCTGGAGGGCGAGCGGAGTTTCGCGTCGCTAGTTAAACGCTATAGCGGTGATATGCCAGTGCGTGCGGTGCTTGATGAGCTGTTGCGGGTGGGCGTGGTGCGAAAACTTGATAGCGGTGAGGTTGAACTTATATCCAGAGGCACAATCGTGCCAGATGCGGAAAACAGGCAAACTTTGTTAGCAAATTTCGGTTTGGACGCCGGAGCAACGCTTTTCAGCAGATCGTTTTGCCGACAACGTTCTAGCGTCTAGCGGAGACAAAGGCGATCTTCGCAGCGAAAGATCGAGATGTTGCCCAGTTCTACAACATTCCGTGACTTGACGCCAGTTGACTGTGTCGCGCGATCTTTGGCCAACTAGCATGGACGAACGGCGATCAGAAAAATTTTCGCGAAATCAACTTAACAAGTCTTGATCGAGACTTGATGCACCAAATTCGATACCTGGATATCGGCGGCGCTGTTCTTCGCGTCATACGGACCGGCACGTTTGAACGCTACGGAATGATCGGAGGCTGGAGCCGAAACTGCTGCCAAAACCACCGAGCAAAGCAAATGAACAGGTGCCCGTTGTCGTTCGCGAATCCATCTTACAAAATTGGTCATCCTCTAGTTGACCACGGATCAATTTACCATCGCTTGCAACGCTAGCTGCCCCGTAGACAGATCATCGCCGCATTAACTTTTGCAATTGCGATATCCTCTCCCGCGAACTCTGAGTCGAATCGCACCAATGAAATTCGTTAGCAAAAGCACGCGGAACGTAGTCGTTGTTACATTGCGCTTGCATTTGCTTGCATTCAGTCAAAGGTTTGCCCGGTGGAGGCGCAGGCGGCTCCGCCGCTCCTTCGGCGTCATCACCGATTTCGCCAGCATCTACGTCAACGGCGTCGAGTACTTCATCTCCGGCGCCAACATCATCATCAATGGCGTTCCGAATCGGCCCGAAAGCGAACTGAAACTGGGCATGGCGGTGCGTGTGGAAGGAACCGTCAATTCGGGCGGATTGACCGGTACGGCGACGCTGGTTGAATTCGGTGGCGATATCGAGGGTACGGTCGATGCGACGCCAGTGATCAACGGCACAAACGGCCGCCTTAACATCCTCGGCCTGGTGATCAACACGGATCGAAAAACCTTTTACGAAAACGTTGCGAATCTCGCCGCGATCAATGCGGGCGATGTCGTTGAAGTGAGCGGCTTCTTTAACGCCAACGACGGCAGCTATACCGCGTCGCGCGTGGAGAAAAAGGCGTCGCTGATCAAGTACGAATTGCGTGGCATCATCAGTAATGTGACCGGAACAACGTTCGTGATCGGCCCGTCGCAAGTGGTGGACTACAGCACAGCCGATTTGTCCCACGGTGCACCTGGCACGCTGGCGAACGGGAAGTACGTCGAAGTCAAGAGAACGACCATAGAACCGGTCGTCGGCACGCTCGTAGCGGATCGTGTATCCATTGAAAGCTCGGTTCTCGCCAGCACCGACATGCAACTCGGGTTGGTGCAGGGCCTTGCGGCCAATGTCACGCCCACCGGTTTCGTGATGGGTAATCAGCCGATCGTCATGAACGCGCAAACCGTTTTCGATGGTGCGCCGCTAAGCGCCCTGACCAACGGTGCCAAGGCCGTCGCGACCGGGCCGGTCGTCAGCGGCGTAATGACCGCTGCCGCCGTGACCATCACCCCCGCGCTGGTATCCGTAAAATCGCGCAAGACACATGGAGCGGCAGGCGTCAATGACATTCTCATCGCCGCGAGCACCGACATCAGCGGGGCCGTTACCGTTGAGCCGCGCGCCATGGGCAGCGCGCACAACATCGTCTTCCAGTTCGATGGTCCGATAAGCTCCGTGGGCAGCGTGACGTCGAAAGACGCCACCGGCCTGATTGAAGTCGGTTCCGCAACATTCGCGATCCCGGCAATCCCGGAAATGAAGTCGTAGTCACGCTCACCGGCGTGCCGGACAATCGGCGCGCCAAGATCACGCTAAGCAATATCAACGTTTCTGGCAGCGACGTCGCCGCTTCGATGGGATTTCTGGTTGGCGATGTCAATGGTTCGCACGCGGTCACGGCGGGCGATATCAGCGGCGTGAAAGCGCGATCAGGCCAGACATTGGGCAGCACCAATTTCATGCTGGACCTCGATGCGTCTGGTGCGATAGACGCTGCGGACTTGTCGATGGTTAAGGCGCGGTCGGGGACCGCGTTGGCGCCGTGAAGCAGACTTAAAACGCAAGCACTGGCGCGGCTTCCAGACACAACTCGCCTCGAAACGCCCGTGGATGCTGGGTTTTCGATGAAAATTCGCGCTCACGAATCACTGAAGCGACTCTGTGGGTCTGCTTCGATTGCCCCTCATAAAGATCCCATTCGCTGAACGAAGCAACATTCAAAGTTGCCGTGCGCGGTACCGCGGAACATGAAGGCTATTACATGTTCATGGTGATCGCTCCCGTCTTGAGGCTATGGCATTACGTTACGGCTCAAGGCGGTGAGGGTCGTCTCTCGGCAGGCTGCAAAAATTCTTGAAGTGTTCCGGCGCCTTCGGTTTTGATTCGTCCCGTTTGACCGCCGCGGCACAGACGGACATCTCCACCAAGTGGTTCTTACCGGTCCAGACCGTGTGCCTCCGGGTCTAGTGACCTTTCACCCCACCATATTGATCCCGTCGCCTGAAGGCGGTGGGTTTATGGATTCCCGATGGGGGACTTCATGCAAGCATTAGACGGCGCGGCGCTTGGAAGCTTCAAGTTAGCTGTCGGCAAAAAAAAATAGCTTGACATCACTCAATATTACTTTGGAAAATTGTCCCAAATACCAAGAAACAAAGAAACTCGTCCCCACAACCCAAGAGCAGAATCATGACCCTTCGCCAAACTTCTGCATTGAGCACCCTGTAGACCGCCCTTGCGTCGCAGAATCGCTACTCATTCAGGCTTTTCAAGTGGGCGACGAAGGTTTGCGCGATCCTGGCAGTCGCGCTCGCTCCGGCGGTCGCGGTACGTGCTGACGACGACGTGTCCGGCAACGCAAAACTCAACGCGATGTTGAAGTCTGTTCTGCAGCAGGCCGGATTTACCGGCCGCATCGATTCGACGCTTCCGGGGCGCGTCTCGGTCGCGCGATCAATCCGCGTCTTGCCGAACTCGGCCAACTGCTCTTCTTTGACCGCTCGGGCGGGCTGAACAACGACAATACCTGCGCCGGTTGTCATGCGCCCGCAAGTGGATTTGGCGACACAGTCGATCGCCATCGGCGTGCAGAGTAATCTGGTCGTTGGCCCGGATCGTAAGGGCCCGCGCAATCAACGCCGCACGCCGTCGGTCGTGAACACGGTGTTCTACCCTGCCCTCATGTGGAACGGCCGATTTTCCGCGCCATCGGGTAACCCATTCGACAACTCGCAAGGCTTTCTTTTCCCCGCTCCTGAAGGCGCAAGCCAGTTCCCCGCGAACGATCCGGTCGTCAAACATCTGCTGATTGCACAGGCGCACATTCCCCCAACCGAACTGGTCGAAGTCGCCGGCCTCAGCGGAACGAAGGGTACACGATTGACCGCGCTTCGATCAATTCGATGACGGCCTGGGCGGCCCGGTTCCGCTTCCCGATTCATCCGGCTTTCGGAATGAGCCGATTCGCCAGGAAGTCCTGAAGCGCCTCAATGGCAATGCAGAGTACCGCCGGCGCTTCGGCGCACTGTTCCCGGCGGTCGCGGGAGGCGCACCAATAGACTTCACGATGTTCGGCCGCGCAATCGCGGAATTCGAATTCTCGCTGACACTCGCGGACGCACCCATCGACATGTTTGCCCGCGGCCAGGTGACTGCGATGTCCACCCGGGAAAAACGCGGGGCGCTCATATTTTCGGTAAAGGCAATTGCGCAAGCTGTCATCACGCGGTGAGCGGAACGTCGAACGAAATGTTCAGCGACTTCAAAATGCACGTGGCCGGTGTGCCGCAGATCGCGCCGGAATTCGGCGTCAGCAAGAGCAACATGATCTACGACGGCCCGGGTGAGGACGAGGATTTCGGGTTGGAGCAAATCACCGGCAATCCCAATGACCGCTACAAGTTCCGCAGTTCACCACTTCGCAATGCCGCACTACAACCTGCCTTTTTTCACAATGGCGCATTTACCCGCATCGAGGATGCAATTCGGCACCATCTGAATGTGTACGAGTCCGCGCGGCAATATGACGCGTCACGCGCTGGCGTCGACAAGGATCTTCGCCATCGCCTTGGCCCGATTGAACCAGTGCTGGCACGCATCGATCCACTGCTCGCCACGCCGGTGCGCTTGTCTGAAAACGAATTCAACGACCTCGTGAAATTCGTTCGCGACAGCCTTCTTGACGATGGCGCGAAAGCGCGCGAGCTGTGCCCACTCATTCCGAAATCGGTACCCAGCGGACTGCCAATGCTGCGCTTTCAGGGATGCCATCGCGGCGACGGCTGACGCGTAGTGATCGATGCGCGGTTCGCAGGTATCGTCACGTTGCTGCGGCCCGCGATGGAGGAGGAATCGGCATGAAAAGGCAGTTGCACTCATCAACAGTTTCAGGCAACAACTGGCGGGTGCCAGCGAAGAATTGACGTTGGAAAATTTGATAGGAGATCAAGATCATGAATCGCATCATGAATGCAGCAACGAAGCGCCTTACGATGATTGGCTATATTTTTGCTGTCAGCATCGTCTCGCTGGTGATACAAGGGTTATCTGCCAGCACTGCCACCGCCGCAACGACGCTGCCGATACTCTGGACTGCCGGCGGCCTTTCCGCCGGCAACACCAGCGTGGGCAATGCCAGCGGTATTGCCGCCGATCAAGCGGGGAACATTGCCGTGGTGTCGGGTCCGGCTTTTTAACGCAGTCTGGGCGTCACGTCATATACAGCCGCCGGCGTTGCGGTGGCAACATTCCGTTAGTCCTGTTGCAGGAACATTTCTGGGAAACAGGATAGCTGCCGCGCCAAACGGCGATTTCGTTGCGGTCGGAACCAACATTGACTCCCGTGGCAACACCTTCGGCGTCACCATGGTCCGCATCGCCTCGGACGGAACGCTTCAGTGGCGAGTGGATTCCGCTGGGACCATTCTCTCGGTGGGACGCCTGGTCGTCGATGCCGGGGGTAATGCCTATCTGGGCTACAACTCGATCCTGCGTAAGTACAGCCCTTCCGGTGCCCTGCTGTGGGCGACATATACATCAGTTCCCGACGGCGGCGCGGCATTGAGTCCGGACGGCGCCGATGTGGTGGT
>JADKJR010000023.1 GCA_016720925.1 Betaproteobacteria bacterium
AACGCGAATCCAGTGAAGGTGACAGCCTGTACTGGAAATATGAGTCGGCGATCAAATTGGCAGAAAGTCGCCTGGGATCAATCACCAACGGCGACGGTGAGATCTTTGCTGTGCGCCGTGCGCTCTACGAACCCATGGACGAGACAGTTATCAACGATGATGCCGAGCTCACACTGCTAATCGTGAAAAAGGGGCTTCGGGTTTTGTATGAGACAGGTGCGGAGTCCCATGAGTTTGCCTCGATTGAAATCCGCGACGATTTCTTCGTCAAGGTGCGGATGGTTGCAGGTGGCTTCAAACCATCGCGCGACATATGGCTTACTTGCTGCCGCCACGCAACTGGTTCACTCTCGCCTTCTTCTCCCACAAGATTTTGCGCTGGACGTCGCCGCTCTGGTTGATCGTGCTGCTGCTGGCCAATGTCGCGACGGCTATTCAATTCGGCGGCTTTTACAGCTTGCTGCTGATGCTGCAGATTCTGTTCTATGCCTTGGGTATCGCCGGCTGGCTGATGCGCAAGCGCGCCAGCCTGCCCACGTTTGTTTATGTGCCGTTCTACTTCTGCACCATGAACACGGCAGCGTGTTCGGGCTGTTCCGGGTTCCTGCGCCGGACGCAGCAGGTACAGTGGCGCAAGGCACAGCGCTCCCGTAAGATGAGGGAAGCTGCGTGAATCCAATCCTGACAATTCTGGTTGCCGGCGCCTTGCTGGTAACGCTGGCGCTCTGGGTGATCATCCGGTCGCGCAACATGCAGTACTGGATCGGGTCGTACCTTCGCGATGCAGGCAAGCGTGTGCCGCCAACTTGCGCCACGGGCGTCGATGTGTATTTCTGCTTCGCCGATCATTTCGAGCCCTATGGCTACGGCGCCGACAGCGGGCTCGCGTACGCTCGGGTCAAGCGGTGGACGGACAAATCTCCTACATTGGCGAAACAGCATCGCGACAGTGACGGCAATTATCCTGTGCACTCCTTTTTTTACCCGGCCGAAGAGTACGATCCGCGGGTCCTGGACCAGGTGAAAACGATCTGTGACCAGCGAATCGGCGATGTAGAAGTACATCTCCACCACGACAACGACACCGCCGAGAATCTCGAGCTTACGCTAAACAGATTTAAGACCACGCTATTCGAGCGCCACGGCTTCCTTCGCAAGGATGCTGCGACCGGCGAAATCATATACGGCTTTATCCACGGCAACTGGGCGCTGGACAATTCGCGACCCGATGGCCGCTGGTGCGGTGTCACCAATGAACTCGACGTACTGGTGCGTACCGGCTGCAGGTACGATATGACCATGCCCTCGGCGCCGAGCGATACGCAGACAGCTAAAATCAACTCGATCTATTTCGCCCGCGGCCACGACGGAAAGTGCAAATCGCACGACGCTGGCCGCGATGTAAAACGGGGCGAATGGGCCAAACCGGGTGAGCTGCTGCTTGTACAGGGGCCGCTTTGCTTCAACTGGAAGAGTCGCAAGTTCGGCGTTATACCGCGCATTGAGTCGGCCGAGATTTCGCAAGACACGCCGCCTTCCGCCGAACGGGTGGCACTGTGGGAAAGTTGCGCCATCGGCATTGACGGTGCTCCGGGCAACCTGTTCATCAAGATCCATACACACGGCGCGGTGGACGACACCATGGACATGCTGTTCGAAGGCGGCGGATTCGAGACGCTGTGGAATGCACTGGAAGCGCGCTTCCGAGACCGCCCGGGCTACCGGCTGCATTACTTCAGCGCCTGGGATATGTACCGGAAGATTCATGCGCTGGCCGCACCGGCTGGCGCAGCTCGACCGCTGGCCCATGCGAATCCTGCACTTGATCGAATCGCCCAGAGTTTGGCGGCGCGGAAAAGTCGCGATCGATCTCGCCAATGAAATGGCAAGGTCCCACGAAGTCACCATCTGCTGCGTCAAGATGTTGGGTGACCTGGCAGCGAGTGTGGATCCGCGGATTCACGTTGTGTGTCTGGACAAGGGCGAAGGCAACGACCTGCGCTTGCCGTTCAGACTTTCCCGCCTGCTGCGGGAGCGCAATATCGACGTAATGCACGCGCACAATTGGGGGGTGTACCTGGAAGCGGCGCTTGCCGGCGTGCTGGCGCGCACGCCCGTTTGCATCCAAACCGTGCACGGACCCTACATGGACTACGCGCCGGGCTGGAGTTCACAGCTGAAACGGCGTGTGCGGCACACGCTGGAGCGAATGCTGGCACCGTTGTTCGCGAAGATCGTTACCGTATCCGATTCAGTACAGACCTATATCCGCGAAGAAATCGGCATTCCGGGCTCACGCCTCGCCACCATTCACAACGGGATACAGGTGGATGAGACTGCCCACGCGCCAAAAACGGCGGCGAAGTTATCTGCATTACCGTCGGCCGACTAGCTACAATCAAAAATCAGGCGATGATGATTCGCGCCTTTCACGCCGCTGCTTGCGCCAATGCAAAATTGTGGTTGGTGGGCGATGGTCCGGAACGCGCGACATTGGAAGCATTGGCTGCGGAACTGGCGCTGGAGGATCGTGTGTCGTTTATCGGCTTTCGCCACGACGTCGCCGACCTGCTGTCGCAAAGTGACATTTTCCTGATGTCATCCAATTACGAAGGCGTGTCAATCGCGGTACTGGAAGCGATGCGCGCTTCGTTGCCGGTAATCGGCACGCAGGTTGGCGGAATGTCGGAAACAGTGAAACCTGATACCGGCGTGCTGATGCCGGCAGGCGATATCGCTGCCATGGCCGCGGCCATCAGGATGCTGGCTGACTCGCCCGAAAAGCGGCAGCAACTGGGTGCCGCCGGCCGTGAGTTCCTTATCACCGAGTTTTCGATCAACAACATGTTGACGAAATACGAGTTGCTCTACAAAGGAAATTCCGCATGAATCAGCCGCAGCGCCCTCTACGAATCCTCTACCACCACCGTACGCAGGGCCGCGGCGCGGAGGGCGTACATATCGTGAGCATCGTTCACGCACTCGAGAAAATGGGTCACCACGTGATGGTATTGTCGCCCTCGGGCGTCGACCCGATGAAGGCGGCCGGCGATGCCCCGGTCGACAAGTCGCCGGTAAAGACCAAAGGTATGCAGCGCGTCTGGAGCTGGATCAGCCGCAACCTGCCCAACTGGCTGTTCGAACTGGCCGAAATTGCCTATAACGTTCCCGCCGGGCGAAGGCTCGAGGAAGTGCTTGCCGCGTCGCACTACGACATCATCTATGAGCGGTACGCTTTCTACCTTCTGGCCGGTTCGCGCAAGGCCGCGAAATACAACATCCCGTTTGTGCTGGAAGCCAACGAAGTCAGCGGCATCAAGGACCGCGCGCGCAAGCAGAATTTCGAGAGGCTGTGCCGGCGTTTCGAGCGTTCGCTGTTCAGCCGCTGTGCCGGCATCCTGACGGTTTCCAGCCATTTGCGCGACCGCATCCTTGCCAACGGCGTGGAACCTGCGCGGGTGCGGGTCGTGCCAAACGCGGTGGATATCGAAAAATTTGCGCTCGTCAAGCGCGATCCCGGTCTCATAGCGCAACTTGGCCTCACCGGTAGCAAGGTGATGGTGGTTGCTGGCTGGTTCGACAAGTGGGACCGGCTTGATTTCCTGATGAGCGCGCTGGCAAAACTGACCGCCCCCTTTCCCGATGTCAAACTGTTGGTGGTAGGTGATGGCCCGGTGCTGGCTGAGGCGCGCACCAAGGCGGCCTCACTCGGGCTTGATAAGCACCTGGTGTTTGCCGGCGCTGTACCGCGCAAAGCGGTTCTTGGCTATCTTTGCCTGGCCGACATTGCGGTCTTGCCGCACTCAAACGAATTCGGCTCGCCGGTGGTGATGTTCGAATTCATGGGTCTCCATGTGCCGGTGGTGGCGCCCAGGCTTGCGCCCATCGAGGATGTGCATGTCGATGGCGAGACGGCGCTGCTGTTTGCGCCCTTGAAGCTGGAGGAACTAACCGACAAGCTGTCCGCGTTGCTTTCCTCAAGCGAGTTGCGCAAAGCCGTCGCCGACCGCGCCTATGCGCAACTGGTGCGTGAGCACACCTGGGAGCAGAACGCGCGGCAGATCCTGGATGTGGCTGGCAGGGCGTAACTTCCCTCCGGACAAACCAGCAAACTCCTGCATTGGCGCGGGTTTCAAGCCACTTTTCCTCGAAATGCGCGCCAGATGGCGATCTGCAACTTAGGATCGGGGCTGGCGCCCTCGCCAAACCGTGACGACTGTGCCAAAATTAATTTTATATTGATTTGTTACCGCAGATCGCGTAGCGAGCAAGCTGCCGGCCGCGCCGCCTTACCGCCACGTTTTCAGCCAATTTCCGGCCACACCTTTTGGAGCAGCCGCAATGTCGAAGGTTGACGTAATCATCCCGGCCTACAACACCCCGCTTTCGTACCTGGCCGATGCGCTCGCCAGTCTGATCGCGCAGACTATGGGCGACTGGTGCGCGTGGATCGTCGATGACGGCTCCGACGACAGCTATGGCGTGCAACTTAAGAGTCTGCTGGAGTCCTACAATGATAACCGCCTTAACTACCTGTACACGGGCCACAAGGGCGCCACCGGCTCGCGCAACGTCGCCATGGGGCGCGGCAGCGCCATATACATTGCCTTGCTCGATTCCGACGACGTGTGGCTACCGCATCATCTCGCGCAGCAGGTTGCGGTGCTGGACACGCGGCCGGATGTCTCACTGGCGCACAGCTATTTCACCATTATTGACGCAGACAGCCAAACCATGCCAACACCTGCGCCGCTGGTGGGACTCAATGAGCTTGATCTCAAGGGCGCCTTTACGCGCATACTGAAGCAAAACTTCGGGGGAGCGTCCACCGTTGTGTTGCGTCGGTCAATTCTGGAAGCGACCGGCGGCTTTGACCCCAGCTTTCCGAGCCTCGGTGACAAAGAGTGGTGGATGCGCATGCTAAATGCCGGTGCCAAGTTCTGGTATGAACCGGTATGCTCGGCGCTTTACCGAGTGCATCCGGGCAATGTCTCGCACAAGACGGGCCTGTTGCTCGACACGCGCCGCCGCGTGATCGAAAAAGCCGAGGCACTGGTGCGCGGCAACCCGCAATTTTCCAGCATTGATTGGCCGGTAATGCGCAGGGAAATGGCTCGTCACATGTACCGTGAGGCGGCCGAAGTCTACTTTTCTCTGGGCCACTTCAGCAAGGCTATAAGATATGCTGTGCCTTGGCGTGCTGGATTTTCACTTCGTACGTGCTCGCTAGCGGTGCGCGCGTGTTTCGCTGTCGTCGTTGCATTCCTGGCGGCGACAGTACATGATGTCACGGCGCTCATCGTCAAGCTGCTCGAACGCTGATACCGCCAGCACCAACAAGAAGCGAAATCAGGCCGGGAAGAAGATGCGCAGAATTGCCAGAGGGTCAAATCATGCTGCCGTGTTACACGCGCCTCGTACCGATCTTCAGTTGATTAACCTCACACGCCGCTAGCCGACATGTCCCAGGTCGATGTCATCATTCCGGTCTACAACACGCCGCTCCTTTTCCTTGACGAGGCGCTTGCCAGCCTGCGCGCGCAGAGTTTCACGGACTGGACGGCCTGGATCATCAACGACGGCTCTGCGGACGACTACACCGACAATCTTAAACACTCGCTGGATGCACTGAAAGATTCGCGTGTAGTCTACCTGGCGTCCGATCACAAGGGTCCGGCCGGTTCGCGCAACGTGGGACTGGTCGAAGGCGCTGCGCCATACATTGCGTTCCTGGATTCCGACGATTGCTGGCTGCCCGGCCACCTGGCAAGCCAGGTCGCGCGACTGGAAGGGGATTCGGCTCTTACGCTGGTTCACGGCCATAGCCGCATCATCGATTCAGACAGCAAACCGCTTCGCGCCGATCCGCCGATTGCCGGACTGAATGAACTCTCAGTGCGCGAGTGTTTCCTGCGCATGCTGAACCACAATTTTGTCAACGCATCCAGCGTGGTGGCGCGTCGCCGTGCGTTGGCCGAAGTGAGCTATTTCGACGGCAGTTTTCCCTGCCTGGTTGACAAGGAACTGTGGTTGCGTCTGCTCAACAGGGGTGCCCGGTTTTACTATGATGCCGAAGTGGTACTGTTTCATCGTGCATCCGCACAATATTTCCAAAAAGACGGACCTGCTTCTGGCGACACGCCACCGCATCATCGAGCAGGCAGCCGGTATTGTGAAATCGAACCCGATGTTTGCTGACATTGACTGGCCGGCGACCAGGGCTTGCATGACTCGGCATATGTACCGCGAAGCCGCCGAGGCCTATTACCTGCAAGGCCGCTATGGCGACGCAATCCGTTACGCCTCGCCTGGCTATGCGGGATACTCCCGTCCGCGCCGCGATGCTGGTGTTGCGTTCGTTGCTCGGCAGCGTACTGGGGCAGAATCGCCAAGAAGCACCGAAAACATCGTAGCCACACCGCCAAGCGGCAGTACCGCTGCGATCACGTCATCCAAATTGCTTTCATGCAGCGCCCGCCACACCACTCTCCAAGATGAACGGCCCCTTTGCATGATATAGCGATCGGGCACCTGCCAAAGACCAGCGCGATGCTGTCGAGCAGGATGCGGGTGGTGGCCACGCCCGCTTAACGGCTGTCGACTTTCGGCACCCAAATTGGGACGTTTCAGACGACCCTGTAGTTTTCAAGTACACCTGGCGAAGACATCGCTAGGTAGCCGGAATTGGGGGGGGGTGAACCGGCAGCGAATTTGATTTTTTCTCCCAGCAATCAAGTGCCGAGTTCCATCGCCGGCCTTCGCCAATGGGCAATATGTACCGTTCAGGGCTCCTTCCGATGCACCTTTCAATGACATCGAGGAGGCTGTTTGTCGTGGAGACATCTGCATCCTGCCCGCCATCATCCGCCACCCAAATCGGATCATGCCAGACTAGCCTGCAATGGTCATCGTCAATGCGTTCTGGTATGCAAAGCAGGATGGGACATCCGGTCGCTCTCGCCATGCGGGCTGCGCCAACGGCAAAGGGCGAGCGCTCGGTCGCTGCAAACGGACGGACGATTGCACTCCGGTGCTTCGCCGGATTCCATGGGGGATCGACGTACATGACCAAGGCACATCTTGTGGTCTTGAGGCGTCTAATGAGCTTGGCCCCGGACGCGGACTCCTCCCCAACCATAGCGAGATCAATTTCGCCCTCATGCAATACCCGCAGAAGACCCTCCATGGCGCGCAAATGAACGCGGTTGTTCATGAGGTGCGGATGCTGCAACTCGATCGGCGGAATCGGGCCAAGAAGCTGCACGACGCTCAGTGGCAATACTGTGGAGTCCAGCGCCCAGCAGCCTGGTTCGTCGCGAGCAAAATGTCCCATGGCCACGATGAACGATTTGTTGGTCGACAAAATCTTTTCCAGGGCTGAGCGATTTATCTGGCTGCATTCGCACCCGCGATACGAAAGTGGCCGGTATGTTGACCTGATGTGAACCGCATACTCCCAAATGGACCAATACAGTTTCTTCTGCGCAATTCGCCAACCTTGCGCCGGCGCGCTTCCATAAGCCGAAACGTAGTCACTCGCGATGTCGCGCCCATGAAACGAAAGGTACGCAAGAACCTGAGAGACAACTGCATAGATCCGCTTTCCAAATGGGACGGGAAGAAATCTCGCTACCGGCCGAACAAAGTAATAGAACAGCACGACAAAGAAGTACTCTTCCACAGGCTCGATGACCGCACGTACCGCTTTGAGCGTGACCCTCCGGGATGCGGACAAGCGCCGTTGCAAATTGATACGTTTAACTATACTGAATCTGACCTGTTGCCTTTCGACAGGAGTAAGACACAGAAACCATGCCGCTGCGGGCACCAAGGCTAGTAGAACAGCTACCTGTAAAGAAAACTGCCAGATTGGCAGCCGGATAGTATTTCTCGACAAGTGCGCTTGTCACAGCAAACGGCACACACGCAAGGAACGGCAACAGCCATGCGCTACGAAAGAATGTGCGAGCGATATCCCGGTGGCTTTTGCGAGGCACCTAGGAATAAATCCGACCCCCCACCAGTATGCTGGGTATAAGCGCACCGATGGCGACACCCCGAAACGCCGAACGGTCGAACCAACGCGATACTCAATGCAATGTTGCTGATGGCCTCAAAGGCCAATCCGGAATCAGTGCCCTGTGCCGGTTCATCCCAATAATGGACGCTATAGCGATGCCCCGTGCGCCACCAAGGAATACCATCAATGAAAGAATACGCAGGATTTCTCCAGAAATCGGCCCATATTCCTGCCCCATCCACAAGCTGACAAATGACTCGCCTCGAAACCAGAAAGTCACCGCGATCGGCGCTGTGGCGAGCGTCGCAATCCGAGCCGCGCTAACAATTTCCTGGCTAATGTCTTTGCTGCCCACCGATGTCAGCGCACTCACCCTGGGCGTCATCATCTTCGAGAGTGCGCTCGCGACTTTGCTTGCGTAATCGATGAGACTGCCGGCAATAGCAAAAAATGTGACGGCCGCGATCGGCAGGAACGCTGCAATGATCAGCGCGTTACTGTAGTAGATCAATAGTCCGAATACATGAATTAGGCTCAAAAAGCACTGAATGAAACGATGGTCTTGATATGCGGCATAAGAGAACCACGCAACTTCAGTCTGAGTGCCGGATAGATTCTGCGAACCGTTGTCCACGCCGCTACTCCATACAGGACCGATGCAGCGAGATGAATGTAACCCAGCGCGACCAGCCCGTATCCAGCATTCAATGCGATCACCACCGCGATGGTTCGAATGGCGGTGACGCCGACTTCCACGCCACTACTGATGTCGAATCGCTCAAGGCCTGTGACCACTCCTGCAAAGACCGCACCGATCAGCGTGGTTGCTACTGTAAGGCCGCCAAGTATGAGCGCGATGCGAGCTTCCAATACCAGTGTTTCCGGGATATTGAATAGGGTCGGTGAAAAGTAGGCAAATACACCGGAAAGCAATATTGCAAGCAAGCCCAGAATGCCGAACATCACGAGGCCGGCAGTGACGATGGATGAACATGCTTCATTGTCGTCCACGGCATAATGGTGAGCCACGTAGCGCGTCACGGCACCCCGAACCCCGAAGTCCAGGAGGCCCAGGTATCCGACCAGCGCCACCAGCAAGGACCACACACCGTAGGCGGTTGCGCCAAGGTGCTGGACAATGAACGGCGAAAGGAAAAAACTGACGATGGCGACGAAAAGGAATGCGCCCCAGTTCGCGATGGCGTTAACAAAAAAACGTGAAGGATTCTTTGATTTAGTCATAAGACTCGACTCTTCCCTGGCAGGGCACTACCATCTTTTGTGATGGATTGTGGTGTGCTCTGCTCCCTATGTAGACCAATATTAACTTGAAACTACGATGCTTGTGCTTGGCAAGACAGATACGGTGCGCACCTATTCAAATGCGGGCGTGGCGATTCTCGCTCTTGATGCTACGATTGCATTCAGCACAATGCGACCGTGAGTAGCCGGTCTCCATGACTTCCGCTGGTTTTCTTCGGCGGTGGAGCGCGAATGTTCTGATCGCCAGACCGCTACCTGACTCAATCCACCGCGAACTTCGCCACGGCCGCAATTCGAAATTTCGGCTTTCAAACCCAAGCATTGGCGAGCCTTTCCAGCCATTTGTGCCCCAAAAAGCCCGCCAATACTGGAGTTTGATTCCTGCTTCAGCCTGAAATGGCTATTTCCCTTCGATAACCAGCAGCCAGTCGCCGTAACCGCTGGAATTCTTGCCTGGTGAGGCAAAGTCAACGCCGCTGGGCGACAGGATCGGCGTGCCGTCCGCCGGCGGCCCACCGGCGGGATCGATCCACTGCGTCTTGATCGGCATCTTCAACTGCTTGGCGTCAATCACAACGGTCCGTGGAGTCGGGATATACACCAGCACGCGTCTTTCATCCATCGACAACGCAGCCGCAGCACGCTCGCTGTTGGCGCCCTCGCCTTTGACCAGAAAGCCATTTGATACAGGATGGAAATCGAACCAGCGGTATTGTTCCAGCTTTGCCCTTAAGCGCATCATGCTGCGGGCGCCATGGCTGTCCAACGATTTTTCCCAGATCGGATCGAAAGCCCAAACCGGCTTGTTGCCCATGATCTGCCCGCATGCGCCAGATAACATTGCCTGAAACGCCTGGGTACGCACAATCAATTCGCTGGCACCTGCGTTCTCGTACTGGCCCTCGATAAAAATGAATGGCAGCGTTGACGCGCGATACGCGGCAAGCGAGGAACGCACCACATTCTTCTCCGTCGTATAGACAGTGTCCAGGTCCAGCCACATCCCGTCCTTGTCGAGGAACGGCCGCGCCGTCGTCCCCCGCGCGCCGTGAAAGCTGTGCAGTGAGCCTGGCGCGGCTTCGTGGATGCCCTCCTGCAGCGCCAACATGCCCGCGCGGTCGGGTGGATTAAAGTCACCGCCATGCACCCAGATCACATTTTTCGCGTTGCGATAGCGCGCGCCAAGATAGCGACCGTACATGCGCATGCGTTCCAGCCCGGCCTTACGCACTTCCTTGTACCAGCCTTCGCTGCCCCCGTCGTAGCCAAGGTACGCTGGCGTCAGAAGCACGAGGAAGCCATGCTCGGCCGCCCGCTCAAGGACCCAGTCGACATGCGCGAAGTACTTTTCATTGGGCTTGCTGAAATCGCCGGCCGCCATAAACGGCGCATCACCGTAAGCATTGCGCGGTGCATCGCGCGCGACCTCGTGTTCGATGACATTGACCAGCAATGTGTTGAAGCCGCGCCGCCGCCGGTCCTCCATGTAGCGGATAACCTCTTCGCGTTTCAGCTGCACGATTAGCGACCATGCGGCGTCTCCGTGCATCAGGAACGGATTTCCGTCCTGGGCGGCCAGGCAACGATGCGCAGCCGTCCGCTGCAATGGGAACATGGCGGCGGCGGCAACAGCGGGCGTAGCAGACAGCTTTTGCGGCTGAGGTTGGACCGGCGCGCGCTCGCAGGCGGCCAGTAGCAGGAACGTGATAGCGAGGCTTCGTGCCCGCATTTTTTACGGCGTTGGACAAAGGTTATTTCGAAAATAGCGTCAGGAACTCGCGCCAGATCTTGGCGCGTTCCCAGCGCAGGTAGCGGATAGCCGATGCACTGGCACGGAATTTCTCGGCGAGCGAAACCGGCGAGCGCCAAATGCTGGACATTGCATCCATGTGCCATCGCAGGCGCAGCATCTTGATATATGACGTCGACTTCGGGTTGAAAGCCCGTTGCAGGTCACGCGGCGACAGCATCGACGTCAGAGTGGCCGGGCTCTGCCGGCGAAACAGCATGACCTCGGGCAGCAGCTTGAATTTTCCGTGGAGTGCCAGTTCGGCCATCAGCACCATGTCTCCGGCGGGATAGGTCCGGTCGAGCCCGGTTCGCTTGAGGACACCAAGCCTCACCAGACCACATTGCGGGTTGTTACGCGATAACTTCTGGCTTACCGCCTCGAAGCGTTCACTGGGACGCACCTGCTCGAAACTCGTGTCGCCTTCGTAGATTTCAATGCGCTTGCCATGCTCGTCCACGTATTCGGTTTTTCCATAGCAGAGGACGACGCCTGGATCGGCGCGCAATGCGGCCACGCACTTCTCCAGCATCGTCGGCGCGCAGTAGTCACTGGCCGAGGCCCACCTGAAAAGCTCACCTTTTGCTGCATGCATGGCATTCCAATTTCGCGGCAGGCCGATATTCTCTGGCTGGCGGATATAGCGAATGCGGCTGTCACGCAAGGCGTATTCCTGGCAGATCTCTCCCGGTGCGATCGGTGGACGTATTGTCCGAGATGACAATTTCAAAATCGGTAAAGGTTTGCGCAAGCAACGAATCGAGCGCTTCGCCTATGAAGCGCTCGGTATTGTATACAGGCACCCCGATGGAGATAACCGGGGATTTTTTTTGTGCTGGTTCACCTGACAATGCATTTACTCCTGGTCGATGCGGCCCGGCTGAACGATGGAATCGATCATTTCCACACCATCCATGGGCAATCGCCGCGGCCGGCCATCTGGTCATAGGTCATCTTGTCCTTCAGCGTATCCATCTGCTGCCAGAAGCCGCGGTAGCGATACGCCGTAAGCTTCTTCGCTGAAATCAATCGCTGGAAAGGCACTTCGACCAGTTCTTCCCCTCATTGATGTAATCGAAAATCTGCTCGCGCAGGCAGAAGTACCCTGCATTGATAGCAAATGTCGCATCGCTCATCGCGCCGAATGCCGTGACAATGCCGTCGCTCTCGGCCGTGACGCCATGAAAACTCTGCGGCGTTGGCACGGCGACAAAACTCGCGACCGCGTCGCCATTTTTGAATTTCTGGATGTGATCATCCAGGGGCAGGTCGGTAAGCGCATCGGAGTAGTTGGCAAGGAACATTTCGTCGTCGCCCAGGTATTTGCGCGCACGAAGCAGGCGCTGGCCAATGTTGGAGTTCTGGCCGGTATCGACGAACGTAATGCGCCACTTGTCGATGTCGCTCGACATGAGCTCGATCTTCTTGCCTCCCTCGGACATCACGAAATCGTTGGACATGCACTCGTTGTACTTGAGAAAGTATTCGCGTATCAAGTCACCCCGATAGCCCAGGCAAAGGATGAACTCGGTATGACCGAAGTGCGCGTAGTAACGCATCATGTGCCACAGGATGGGCCGGTGGCCGATACTGACCAGCGGTTTCGGAATGGTGTCGGAATGCTCGCGCAGGCGAGTACCCAGGCCACCGCAAAAAAGGACTACCTTCATAAGTTTCCCTCCGCTGGCTTCGTCAGTTTTTACGTTGGTTCCGGCCGTTTTTCAGCCATGGTTACTTTCATTTTCAATTACTCATCTTGCCATTGCCGCACGCGCCGGAATCAATGCTGCAAGACGGTCAAATCTGCCATCCAGTTGCGCGCGAAATTCGCGTGTAACCGCCAGCACACGCTGCCGGTTGCTGTCCGGCTCATTGACGACATCCTGCACGCGACGAAGCAATTGCGCAACGTCAAGCACACGCATGTCGAACGCCAGTTCTGCCATCCCCATATCGGCAAACTGTTGGCGCACCTTGCGAACGGCCGATATGGCCACCACCGGCGTTCCCGCCACCATGGCGAGAATCATCGCGTGCAGGCGCGAACCGACCACGACACGCGCGCCGGCGACGGCGGCAAGGTAGTCGTCCACGGTATTCACGTCGACCGCAATGGCGCGATCGATATCGCCTTTCATTCGCTTCCGTACCCGCGCCACAACCGGTGGATCCATTTTGGTCTGCGAGCAGACGTATCGCACTTCGATTCCCTGGGATTGCAATTGGTCAGCCACCAGTGCAAGTGCCGTCAGGTAGTGATCGTAACTTTCGTCCTCGGTGCCTGGCCACGCGCGGCGGGAAATCGGGCTGATGACAGCAAATGGCGGATTGTCCGGCATCCCGCCTTCACCACTGAGATGGAACGCCGGATCGGCGCATACATCCACAATTCGTCGATAACCCAGCCTTTCAAGCACATCACGCGAGCCGGGATCGCGCACCACACAAATCTCGGCAGCATTTAACGTGCGCAGGCAGAATCGCGCGCCGAGGAATGTGGACAGTTCATCCACCCCACGCCGAAGACAGCCACTGGCTTTTTCTGCCGGCGCGCAATGTGACTCCAAACCATCATGTTATATGGCTGCGCCAGGGTCCGCCCCAGAAATCATCGATCTGGCCACTTCCCGAGATCAGCAACATGTCGAGGTCACGCATGACTCGGCGAATGCGAAGCAACGAAGTGAATCTTCCGACGAGACGTGATAGACGCGATCCTTCCGCTGTTGTAACCGGCACGACTGAATTGTCGTTGTCGGCCGGCATCAGCATTTCAGTTTCGCCCGACGAAGCCATTGCCGGGATCTTGAACGAGCGAACGGTGTCGGCGGGGACCTGGCAGAGCCCGATAAACTCGATATCTGGCCGGCGGGCTTTCAAGGCTGCCATCACCGCCAACTGTATGGCCACGTCTCCCAGATTGCGGCTGACATACATGCCCATCAGCCCGATGCGGATTGGCCTGCCCGCAGCGGGCTCGCCGCCGACCGCCATGGGGTCAGCAACGCCCGCCGGGCGCGAAATATCGGGAAGCCCGTCGTCGCATCTCGTGCAGCATCGCCGGTTGGCCCCTGGCTAGCCTAGTTGAAGCGACGGTAGACCGGCTTGATGGGGCGGCCTTCAAGGTATTTTTCCACCCCTTCGTCCAGCGCTTTTCGATACACCACTAGTGCCTCGGATACGGCCTCGATGGTCTGGTCGACTGCGGCGTCGTCATGCGCATAGCTGATAATGAAATTGGGCGCCAACAGGCCGCGCCGCAGCGTCTGCTGCAGGAACAGCGTGCGGAAAGGCTGCGACGGCTTCTTGTCCGCGTCGCGCGTGCCATACAAATTGAACAAGGCCGGCCGTCCATGGTGAAGTTGTCTTGAAGTTTCAATTCCTCAACCGCCTTTCGAATGCCGGTGCGGAGGCGTTCACCCTGGCGGTACAGCGTGCCGATGACATCTTCAGTTTTATAAATGCCGATGATCTTCTTCACTACCGCCAGCGCTGATGATTCGGCGCCATGGGTGGTGGACAACAGGAACACACGCTCACGTTCATGATGGAGCCCGCCCAAGTCCATGACTTCGCGCTTTCCGACCAATGCAGAAATCGCAAAGCCGTTGCCCAATGCTTTGCCGAAGGTGGCCAGGTCCGGCTCGATATCGTAGACCGCTTGAGCGCCGCCAATGTCCCAGCGTAATCCGGTGACCATTTCATCGATGATGAACAAGGCACCGTTGCGATGTGCAAGATCGCGCAACTTGTGAAGGAAGCCATCTTTCGGCTCTTCGGTACGCGCAGCCTCCAGTAGCACACAGGCAATCTGACCCGGATTTTCGGCAAAGATGCGCTCGGCACCGGCGAGGTCGTTGTATTTGAATGTGACGGTTTCCTGCTTGCGCGCCTCCGGAATGCCGCTAGGAATGCCGGTCGTGATCATGAACCAGTCGTTATACGAAAAAATGGATGGTCCGAACAAAGCGCGATTTTGACGCGACCGGTATGTGCTCGCGCAAGCGTAATCGCGGCGGTCAATACCGTCGATCCGTCCTTCGCAAACTTGACCTGCTCGGCGCGCGGCAGGATCGACAGCAGTGCCTCGGCGGCCTCGACTTCAATCGAGGATGGCCGATTGAAATTGACACCCAGGCGCATCTGCGCGCAAGCGGCCTCGATGCAGCCCTCGTGGGCATGCCCCAGAGTCACGGCGCGCAAACCCATGCCGTACTCAATGTACTTCTTGCCGTCGCTATCCCAGACGTTGCAGCCCTTGCCACGCTCCATGAACGCCGGTGCATCCGCGGGGTACTGGTCATCACCCTTTGCATACGTGTGTGAGCCGCCCGGGATCAAGCGGTGCGCGCGTTGCTGCAGTGTTTCGCTCATGTTCAGTAATCCTGATTCGCAGTTTGGGTTGTGGGTTACGATTTGACGGGAAAGCGCGCAGTCTGCTCATCGCGCAGCTTGTCTACCAGGCGATCCGGTGGCAGCTTGATCATGTCGTATGTAATCGGTTGGTCTTTGGCGACGTCACCGGGTCATAACGCAATCGAGCGATACCGCCATTGGCACAAAGTTGCCTTTGCGGCACGTGTCGTAACGGTCAACGACACCATAGTTGGTGTAGCCGCCCATGCCGTCGAGGCGTTCGCCGACTTTCAGGTCCTTCTTGGCGTAGGCAATGGTGTCGCAGGTCGGCGCGCCTTTCGGCGTAATAGTCGGGTCATTGAACAGCACCGCGCGCGCCACGCTGTGCGGCAGTTGCATCGGCGGCAGGTGGTACGGCGTGTAGAACATGTAGAACGGTCCGTTTCCCATCTTCAGGTAGGCCAGCAGTTTGCCGCGCATCGGCTGTTCGTTGTAGCACATGACGAAGGCGCCGGTATGCGGCGCCGCGCCAAGCACATAGTCGACCAGGCCGCCGCTGGCGAAATCGGCCAATCCATACTTGCCCATAAGGTCGTTCACATGGGGACAAGGATAGCCGTTCATGCCACGAATAGCGGGCGAGAAACCGGTTGCGTTGCCCATGATCGCTGACTCGAGATTAAGCTTGGAACCATCGGCAAATGAGGCAACGATGGCGGCGTTGACATTGAACTTCTGTGCAAATTCCTGTTGCGTGGCGGGGGTGCGATATCGATCCAGCATGCCTTTCAACTGGCCGACAAGCATCGGCTGGCAGCCCATGCTTTCGACAAAACGGAAAAGGTTCATCATGACGCCCGGCTCATCGCCGTCGGTATAAGAATAGACCACGCCCGAGGTGTCTGCATAGGTCTTTAGTATGCAGCCGACGGAAGCATCGACTTCCGCGTTCAGCATGATGACGTGTTTGCCGTTGCGCAGTGCGTTGTATGCAACGCGCGTGCCAAATTCCGGGTCGCCGGTAACTTCGATCACGCATTCAACTGAGCCCGCGTCCCAAAGTATGGATGGGTCGTCGGTCACCACGTACTTGTTCTGCGAAATTGCCAGTTCCAGTGCCGCAGCGGAGGTCGCGCGCACGGTTTCCGTAACACCGGAATCGCGATAAACCTGCTCGGCCTTTGACGGTGTGCGATTGGAAATGGCGACCAGGCGCATGCCCGGTGTAGCCTGGATAATCTGCATGGCGATACATTGCGACATATAACCCGCGCCCACCATGGCGACCTTAACGGGGTTGTTTTCCTGCAGCCGTTTGGCCAGTGCGGTATCGGTGAGGATCATACGGTTTTCTCCTGGGAGTGCTCGAAATCTGGCCACGCGCGGTCGGCTTGGGATATTACATCAATGCTGCGCGGCCACTGGATGTTGAAAGTAGAATCGTCGAAGCGCACACCAGTCGCCGACTTGGGCGCAAAGATGTGCGAAGTGAAGTAAAGAACTTCGGTGTTGTCTGACAGCGTCAAGTAGCCGTGTGCGCAGCCTTCCGGCACATAGAGCATGTCACCGGCCTCGGGCGTGAGCGCTATGCCAAACCACTTGCGGAAGGTAGGCGATGTGGGGCGAAGATCGATCAACACATCGTAAGCGGAACCGCGCAGGCAGCGAGCCACTTTTACCTCCGCATGCGGTGCCCGCTGGAAATGCATGCCGCGCAGGGTGCCTGTGCGCGGACTAAACTGCGTATTGATCTGGACATGGACAGGATTAAGGCCATGGGCTCGAAATTCATCGTCGCACCACACGCGGGCAAGAAACCGCGATCATCCTCGCGCTTTTCCATGCCGATCACCCAAGCCCCGGCGATTTCCGTTTCGGTGAATTTCACTGCGTGGTCCGCTCCGTGTATTTCCATGCCGCGAAAATGTTCGTGGGTGACCTATCACGCGAACGTATATAGGTGTCTGTTTTTTGTTCGCCCAATAACATTCTAATTGTAACCCAATGAGCCCCCCCCTTTTAATGAACGGGCCCCCGCAATCCGCTAAACCTTGATCGTTTTGCCATGATCGACATCGATTAAGCGCTGATGGCAGCTTCGTACTCGCGGATTTGGGCGAGACTGATTGATGACATATCCTCTCCTCGCCGCCAAGCGCGATGCCAGGACAATGTGTTTTTGAGGGCCAACTCCAGCTTCCATCGCGGATGCCAATCCAATCTTGTCTTGGCCTTGGAACTGTCAAGTTTGAGGTAGTTTGCTTCGTGCGGCTGCGGCGAGGGATCACAATGCCAACTTGATCCTGGCACTAGGCTGCAAAGGCGCTCAACAATCCACTGAACCGGGCGCGCATCTGTTTCCTCAGGCCCGAAATTCCATGCCTCGGCAAAATCCTTGCCTTCTGTGCAAAGCCGCTCCGCCAATGTCATGTAGCCAGAGAGTGGCTCTAACACGTGCTGCCAGGGCCTGGTCGCCTTAGGGGACCGTATCGTTAGAGCGACGCCTGCGTCTAGTGCACGCAAGAAATCTGGAATGAGGCGATCCTTCGCCCAATCTCCGCCGCCGATTACGTTGCCTGCACGAGCGCTGGCCAATTGGGTTTCCGTGCCCTCAAAAAATGAGCGCCGGTATGAAGCAGTGACCAGTTCGGAACATCCTTTGCTGCTTGAATACGGGTCATGCCCACCTAGCGCTTCAATTTCCCTGTATGACCAGACCCACTCGCGATTCTCGTAACACTTGTCCGTCGTAATATTGACGACGGCTTGAATATCTCGGGGATTGCCGCGCAGCTTCCAGAAGGTTGACGGTTCCCATTACGTTAACCGAGAACGTTTCGACAGGTTCCTCGTAAGACAGGCGCACAAGTGATTGTGCCGCCGGTGCAACACGACTTGCGGTTTCGCCGCACGCATCGCCGATGTCAAAGCAGCAGCGTCGCGAATGTCGGCAATCGTGTTCGAACGCAAACGGGAGTTGAGATCGCAAATCGTAAAAAATCGGGCTGCGTCGGGGCAGCCAGCGCATAGCCGTGTACTTCCGCGCCCATGTCAGCTAGCCACAACACCAGCCAGCTCCCTTTGAAACCCGTGTGGCCCGTAACAAAAACACGTTTGCCCTGCCAGAAGCTTCGGTTCAATTCATATCCTTTCAGGCGCTCGGTTAGCGATCACTTTTTCGATCAGGCGTCAACTGGTCGGCCCATAACCTGGTCATGCTGGCGCATCGAAACGCAGGCCTACCAAAGCAAACGGTTCTTTCGTCCATAAAACGCTTCAGCATAGCCTTCTGGCGCATTGCATTCAATACCGCGTAGTCGGGCAATTGCCTCAAATGTGCTTTGCGTGTACCACTTGCGATGCAACTGGCTAGGAAAACACTCGAGGAGAATCTGAATTTTTCTCTGTAGATGCTCTACTGACAGGGGAACGTAGGTGTTGGGAATGCCAAGATCCCCGTCAAATTTTGGGATTTCGTATTCTAGTATCCAAGTGATTTCGGAAGGTATTCCATGTGAGTTCATTCGTGACCCGGTGATCCTGGTGCAGGTCCAGCCGGTAGTGAGTCAATATCAGATCCGGCTCGTACGCTTTGAGCGTCTCGATGTACTCTTTTAGCGTTGCGCCATCGTAAGGGAAGTAACTACCCCTGAATTGCTCTACGCGAATTATTGCATCATCGGCGCCGCGAAGCAGCCTCCTGGCGGCAGCATGAGTTTCCCGCGCCCGTTTTGCATCGGAACTGAGTGTAATCCACACAAATTTCGTTTTTGGCCACCGCTCGGCCATTAGAAGTATGGTACCGCCGCAGCCAATTTCCAGATCATCACAATGGGCACCCAAAAGCAGGACGCACGATGGACTTTCCGAACCTTTGAATGTGAGGTCTAACATAGAGTCGCGCCGATCACCGATGTCTGAAAAAGCACTTTAATGCGAGACTATACGCTTGCTTTTAGGTCGACAAATCACAACGGCGGCCCCTTTTCCTGAATGCGTTTTACCATAAGTTGGATTATGTCCTTGCTTGGGCTTTCTGCACGGCCACTGCCACAACATTGGGTCAGACTCAGAATGAAAATCATGTAAATAACCCCTGCTTTGCCCTGATCATGTCTGACATTTTCGCTGGACACGGAGAACTTTGGTTCTATGATCAAGGCGTGCTGGTTTCTGTGGTTGGGTCTGCAGCGATTGGATGACATTACCGCGGGGATTTCCTTGATGATGCGAGCCGCGACACGATCTCCGATTTCCAGCCCTGCCGTGAAGCGTCGGTCTTCCGGACCCAATTACCTGAACGGCTATTCCTTTCCCCCTGCAAAGAATAGTGCGAAAATGACCAATGTTGGAACGGCAGTAGACCATTTGAGTGCAGGTAGAATTAGCCATTCTACTGGCGCGCGGCCACGCAAGAATAATAGGAAAAATAACGAGAGATGCTATTCAACTCCTATCAGTTTGTCATTTTCTTCGCGCTCTTTTTTCTGACTTTTTTTGCGCTCCGCAATGTCAAGGCGCAAGTCGCCTTGATCGTCTGCGGCAGCCTGTATTTCTATTCGGTCTGGAAGCCGGAGTACGTGCTGCTGGTTCTAGTAGTGACCGCGATTGCCTACGCGGCCCAAGTGTGGTCGGATCGCAAATACATCACCTTTGTGACAGTGGCCGCGCTGCTGGCTATTCTGTTCGTCTTCAAGTACTACAATTTCTTCGCCCAGCAAATGTCGGCCTTCGGATTCGCGTTTGGCATGACCACGCTTCTGTTGCCGGTTGGGATCTCGTTTTACGTGTTCCACGCAATCAGCTACGTGGTGGATCGGAAACATTACGACTTCGGCACCATCTCGATGCCGCGCTTGCTTGCGTATATTGTGTTTTTTCCGCAGTTGGTGGCCGGCCCGATTATTCGGGCGTCAGTATTCCTACCTCAGTTGAAAAGCCCGAGGATATTCAACAAATTCCAATTCTCTACCGGCATGGCGTTGTTTTGCATGGGCATGTTCAAGAAGCTGGTGATCGCCGACAACCTGGGCGTCTTTGTAGACCAAGTCTATATGGGGGCGGGTCAGACGACTGCCGCAAATCATTGGCTGGGTTTCTACCTGTATGCATTCCAGATTTACTATGATTTTTGCGGTTATTCTGAAATGGCGATCGGCATTTCCCGAACGCTGGGATTCAAGTTCCCTAAGAACTTCAATCGGCCCTATTTGTCGGCATCGATCACGGAATTCTGGCGACGCTGGCACATCTCGCTTTCGAGCTGGCTGCGCGATTACTTGTACTTTTCGCTCGGTGGCAACCGCAAGGGCGCGGTCCGCACCTATATAAATCTGGCACTTGTGATGCTGCTCGGCGGGCTTTGGCACGGTGCAGCATGGACGTTCGTTGTCTGGGGCGCAATCCACGGTTTGATGCTGGCCATCGAGCGGTTGACAAATTACCAGCCGAAGCCCGGGATGCAGCGCCTCGTCGGCACGTTTGTCACCTTCAATTTGGTTTGTATCTCATGGGTGTTCTTTCGGTCGCCGGATTTTAATACTGCGGCAAAGTACCTTTCCGGCATGCTCGACTGGAACTCAATTCTCGATCTCACGACAAAATTTTCCGCGATCAAGTGCATGGGCCTGATCTTTCTGGCGGTGATGATTGAGAAAATGAGCGTACCCAGAACATTTGTGCGGCTGAGGAGCGTACCGCGCAAGGTTTCACTGGCCGTGGTCGCCACTGCACTATTCCTGTTGTTGGGGAATTTTTCCGCTCATCCCTTCATCTACTTTCAATTCTAAGGAAGCCACGGTGCATATCTGGGTTTTCGCCAAATGGATTGCCGCCATTGCCGCCATTTTTCTCGGTGTCTCATACCTCGGCAACCTTGCACGCCAAATTGTTGGCCACTCCGGCTTTCGACTAGCGCTGGCCGCCAATGGCGCAAGTTCATTTGCCGGCAAGAAGCTGCATATTGCAATCGGCAATTCTCAGTTTATGGATGGCTTGAGCGCGGACCTGATCAACAAAAAACGGCGCGACATTAAGTTTCTTAATCTGGCATTCAACGACCTGCGCAGTACGGATCTGCTCGCGATCATGGAAACGTTTTACCGGGGCTGTGGTTGCACGGTCGAGCGACTTTATATCAATGCCGGCTCGCTCGAAGACGAGAAAGACGGAACACTCGATGTGCAAATTTTCATGTCGGCGTTCAATCGCGAGTTGCTACCACAGTTTCTGGGCGATCAGCCCGCGCTCCGTTGGTCTCTGGCGGCGTTACCGCTATTGCATTTCAACAATGAAGTCTTTCACCGCAGCTTTTATTATTGGCTATTGCGCCGGGACGATCAGGGACACGGAAACGCCTACAAATTCCGCCTCCCAAAGGTCGCGCCCAATCGGCTCGGCGGCACGCAGAAGAAAGTAATGATCGACTTTCCGCGATTGGCGCGGATGATCGAGGTCACTCGGGAAAATCGCACTGAACTGATCGTCGTGGTTCCTCCCTTTCACCCGGTCTATGTCGCGAACCGTTTTGGCTTCGCCGAATACGTGAAACAATTTGAACGCGAACTCGCCCCATACAATGTACCCCTCATGGATCATTCGACAGGCGTGGTCACCAGCTATGATGGATTTTCGGATTTGGTTCATATGAATTTCGATGGCCAAAAGGTCTATAGCGACTATTTCTCGGCGCGCGTCATTCCTGAATAATGGTTGACCGCCGCTACCAATCGGGTTTACAGATCGCCGTGCCGACAGCGGCCGCGGCATGACTCCGATGTTCGGCGCACATCAATTTCGGGCACCTCTGATCAAGCCCTTTGACGGGCTCAGGACGAACGCGAACTTGTCGAGTCCCTTCGTGGAGAGCTTGTCGAACCACCTTCAAAGTAGACTTGATCAGACCTTTCCTGGATCGGATACACGCGCACGCGGCTTGTTCACTGCACGAATTGTGTTCACTTGAAATTTCTGACGCTCATATTGCTCCTCTGCCTGTCGCCACAAACCGTATTCGGCAAGGACATTTATGTGGATTCCATGGCGGCGAACGACACCGGCAAGGGCACTAAGGCGAGCCCCAAGAAATTCTTGATCAGTGGCCTGGCGATGATGTCTACTTCGGGCGGCGATACCGTCACTCTCGCTGCCGGCAGCTATTCCGCAGTCGGCGACGCTATCACGCGCATCGTGCAACTGCCCAACGGCAAACCGGGCGCCTACAACGTCATCAAAGCGGCAGTCGACGGCAGCGTCACGCTGACGCGCGAATTTTCGTTGCCGCTGACGTCGGGCTATCTCCAGTTCGAGGGACTAAAATGGGATAGCGCGTACACTAAGGCTGTTGCTGGCCATCACTTGCGATTCCTGCGTTGTGCATTCAAAGGCGGCCCGGCGATCGGCAATGTGGCGACACTCGTGATTGGCACGAACGATCAAACACCAGGCGCGCAACACATACTGTTCGAGGATAGTTGGGTCTACGGGCCGGGCGGTCGTTACAAAATTCTGGTTTATAACGCGGAATTTGTCGTGCTTCGCCGGGTCGTTGCCCGGCACGACGCCGGTTGGACCTACGACGGCCGGAATCCGCAAGGTGGCATTACGATTTATAACGCGAAAGATGTATACCTGCAAAACAGCCTCGTGATCGACAGCGACCGGACTATCCCGGTTGGGGCGCTGGCATTTATATCGTCAAGAACAATGATCGGACGATCTTGCCGGTGCATTCGGGCACGCGCGTAAGTGGGACCATGGTACTCAATGTAAAAGGTGCTGCAATCGGCCTGGACGGATACGGCAAAGTGGACGACGCGCATATCCAAGACACTGTAATCTGGAACGCGGCAAGCGGTCTTTTCATGAACAATGGAGACCACGCGCTGACCGTCAACCGGATGACGATCGGCAAATTATCGAAGCCCGCGTTCGCGCTCTATGCCGGTCGCGAGTCGACGCTCGATGTTCAGAATTCAATCATCGCGAATGTGGATCGGGCGTTCAGCGGCGAAATGGGTCGGGGCAAACTCACACACCAATACAATAATTGCCATGCAAACAATCACCGCAGTTGCTACGCGACCGGCGAGACCTCATTCAACCCCTTGACCGGTGGCTTGAAACATTTGCCGCGCATCGAGATGGCCTCCGCGCTGAAGAAGGCGGGCGATGCCGGGCACCAGGTCGGCGCGCAAATTGTCAACAGAATCGGCGGGAATGGTTCGATGTTTGGCGATTCGGGATTCAACGCTGAAACGACGGAGAATCTCTGGCCATGGCCTTACGAGGACAGACTCAGAAGCGATCTTTGCGCCGACGGAGTTGTCCGCGGCTTCTGCGCAAAAAGTCTCAGTCTCACCGATTACGTGTGGAACTACCTCACGCCGAATGCGCAGATTGTGCGACCCTACGCCATATCCGAGCATAGCAGGGACAACAAGAAAAACTAGTTGGGTCGCCGCGGAATATGTTCGACAGTTTGGTTTCAACTTACAGGATTTGAACAAGTGCCGATTTCGTCTGACAAGCGTTCTGCTTCGCACCAAACCAGCTCCCATCAACGGGGCAGTCTCACGGCGCGTATCGTCGCCCTGCGAACGCTCTGAACTCACGAAGTCAGGCTTCATTTCTCACCGCTCCGATGACATTCCTCGCGATATATTTCATCAACCTTTTCATCGCGCCGCAGTTGTGGATCAAGCCGTTCATCGGGCTACCCACGGACTACATCATTATTCCAGCGTGGATGATTGCCGTCGCATTGCGCGGGCGTCTGGTCGAATTTTTTCGATTTCGCACCATGGATTGGCTGTTTCTCGGCATGATCTTCTGGATGACCTTATCAGCCGCTGCAAATCCCAAAAACCCGGCCACCTACATCACCCTCTTCTACTACGTGCGGTGCTTCATTCTCTACCGATTGTTCATTGTCTCGATCCCGACCATGCCGCACTTGCGCCGGGCGCTGTGGCTTCTACTGTTTTTCGTCGTGATTCTGGTCGTCGAAGGCATCCAGCAAAAACATCATCCAGCAGGAATCGGTTGGGCGGGTCAGACGCTGGGCTGGGTCGATCCCAGTGTGATCGCGGCGGGCGGAACCGGCCGGACCCGCTGGCTCAATATTTTTGACGGGCCAGGCGTGTTTTGCGTGGTCTACACGATTGGCTTGCCGATCGTGCTGGTCTTGCTCGGTCCACCATTCAAAATGGCGATGCGAATCTTTGGACTCTTGATGTTAGGCCCCTTGCTGTTAGCCACCTACTACACGGGATCAAGGGGGGGATTCCTCGCCGTAATCGCCATTTTCGGACTTTATTTACTGATGCGATTCAAGGTTTCCATTTTCAAGATGACAATTTTCGGCGTATTGCTGGGCGGCCTATACGTCGTCGCACCGTCTCACCTGACAGCGGTAAAAGATGAGAATCGGTCCGCCCAACATCGTGTGGAAATGTGGGCGCAGGGCGTAAACATGGTGCAATCCAATCCGCTGTTGGGCATTGGCAAAGCCAATTTCCGTGTCTGGACTGCGCGCCTGATCGCTCACAATTCAGCCATCGAAATTATGGGCGAGACCGGACTGCCAGGATTATTTCTGTGGATTTCGCTTTCCTATCTGGCATTCAAGGGGCTATACATGTATAAGGCAGGCCCGTACGAGTCCCTTAACAAGGCCTACGCAACGGCACTGCAACTCATCTTGGTCGGCTACTTGGTCAGCGCAATGTTCGTTACGCTGGAATATGAAACGCTCTATGTCTTGCTGGGCATGTGCGTGGTGGTCGTGAAGAATATGAAAGAGCAGGTGGTCTTGACTAAGAAAGACGTCGCCATTATTGTCGGCATCACGGTCTCCTGGGTTGCGGTCGTGAAGGGGTTTTCTATGTCTTATTTTTAAGGTGTTTTCTGTAACCATCCCACGACAAAGACGGGGGCTTTCGCGTCGCGGGGCCCCTCAAAGGGGCCTTATCTGTGACTAAGGTCAAAAACTCGCAAATCTTGAAAGTGTCTTTGCATCCGAATCCTGATCCCTTGAATCACGAGTAGCACCCGTTGCAGGTTCACCGCAAATGCGACTGCCGGAACTGTCAAACTTATACGGCCTCTCCTGCAAAACCGGGGAGGCTCCCGCTGACGCTAGGTTTTGGTGCTTGAATCGTTGCCCTGATTTGCAGTTCGTGTAGTGGATATAGCGTTTCCGTAGGCCAGAAAATAATTCTCCGCCGCTGCGCGCCACGTCGCGCCTTCCATCGACTCGGCAATCAGTTTTGTATCCCAGTTTCTTGTCAGTGCTGTGTCGAGCGCTTCCGTAAACCCTTGCACATGCTGTGCCTTGACCAGGATTCCTGTCGCGTCCCCCACCATGTCCGGAATCCCCCCTACGCGGGAGGCGACAACTGGGCGTCCCGATGAGAGTGCTTCGATCACCACATTGGGGCACCCTTCGCGAAGGCTCGGCAGACAAAAAACGTCACAGGCGCCCAGCCAATTCGCAACCGCTGCATGGTTCTGGTGCCCGACGAATCGAACACTGCTTTCGATTTCGAGCGTCTGTACGCGTGACTGCAATACGCCCATTAGCGGGCCATCACCAACCAAGCAAAGCAGGAAATCGTCGCGGCGTCGGCGCAGTTCGCCTGCCGCGTCAATCAGTGTGGAAATGCCCTTCTCTTCACTCAACCGGCCGACATAGACGATTATTTTGCATTCGCGTGGCAGGCCAAGGCCGATGCGAGCCTCTGACTTGTCGCGCAAGAAAAACAGCGAATTGTTCACGCCGTTGGGTATGGTCGCAATGCGTGTCGCCGGGATTCCATTGGTGACCATCCCTCCGCGCAAGTCTTCCGAGACCGCCGTGATGGACTTGGATCCAAGCAACATCGACAGAATCTGCTGGCGTTTTCCACCTTCATTCAACATGCGGTTGACGTCACAACCGAGCGCAGTGGGTACCATGGGAATGCGCAACCACTTCGCGATCCATCCCGCTGCCACTGAGTCGGGATAAAGCCACATCGAGTTGATGACGTCGAAAGGTGCGTTGCGGTGCAGTCTGCGCACCGTCATCAGCGAACCCAAGAACATCAGCACGGCCAGCAATGGCTCGGAAATACGCGGCAGAACCACATACTTTGGGAGTACACCTTCACGCGATCAATGTCGTACTCGCGAGGCACAGTCGCAAACTCATACCAGCGGGGGAAACGGCGCAGGAAAGACCAAGCTGGAAACCACGGCAGCGGACAGAGCACCGTCACATCACAGAAATTCGCGAGTTCTCGCGCAAGCTGCTCGGTAAAGATACCACGCGTTCGGTCTGTCGGCGTCGGAAACAGGTTCGTAAATAGCAATACGCGCATTTTCTTCGGCTCCATGGCTGCCGCGATCACGGGTCGATATACTTCCGGTGCCAGAGTTCAAGCGCAAGCAAAGAGAATATTCGCCGGCTCAGGTCTTCGGCGCCGCTTCGGTGCCGTTCGAGTACGTGCGCTATGTATTCCGGCTGGAAATAGCCGCGCGCCAGCGTGCGGCTGTCCAACAGGATATCGCGCACCCGTTCAAACAAGGGCCCGCGGAACCAAACAGCGATCGGCACAGGGAAGCCTTTTTTCGGCCGGTAGATGATCTCGCGCGGCAGGTATTTCTCCATGAGTTTCTTCAGCAAGTACTTTCCCTCATCGCCGTTGCGCCGCAGGTGGTCCGGCAGCGCCGTCGAGAACTCCAGCAGATGATGATCCAGCATCGGCACGCGCAGTTCCAGCGAACTGGCCATGGTCATCTTGTCGGCCTTGAGCAGAAGGTCATCGGGCAGCCATGTTTTCAGGTCAACATACGACATGCGGCGCAAGTCGGTGCCCTGTTCCAGCGTACCGAACAGCTTTTCAAAATAGTCACCGACGGTGCTTCCAACCGTCGTGTGAAACTCGGGGCGGTACATCCTTGTCTTGAGCGAGGCGGTGACGTCATTGGAAATGCCCCAGTATCGCTTGGAGAGCGGCGTACCGATCCAGTCCCAATACTTAGCAGATTTCTCCGAGCGCATCGCATGGCTGAGCAAGTTATGAATGGGCTTGGGCAGGAACTGCGCAAACGCGTGCAAGCGATCAACCTTGGGCATGATCTTGTAAAGCGGATATCCGGCCAGGATTTCATCGCCGCCCTCCCCCGACAAAATAACGGTGACATGTTCGCGCGCCAGCTTGGACAGCTGGAAAAGTGCGACCGCGGCGCTTTCCACCACCGGCTCCTCCATGTGCGCGAGCAGCAAATCAAGCGAATCGAAGAAGTCCCCCGATTGCAGGATAAATTCGTGATGGTCAGTCTTGAATGCCTTGGCCACGATACGCGCGTACTCGAGTTCGCTGGAAGCCGGGTCGTCGCTGTAGCCGACTGAGAATGTCTTCACTGGTTCCGACATCATGCGGCTCATGCACGCGACGATGGCGCTGGAATCGACACCGCCGCTCAAGAATGCGCCCAGCGGCACCTCGCTCATCAGCCGCAGCCGGACGCTCTCAAGCAGCAAGTGCTCTAGCCGCTCCTGCGCTTCGTTGAATGAAATATCCAGCATGGGGACTTTGGCAATGTCCCAAAACTGGCGGATCGAGGGCTTTCCATTCTCGAACAGCATGGTGTGCCCGGGCAACAACCGATTGATGCCGTGGAAAAGCGTCCGCTCGCCCGGCACATAGCCAAGCGACATGTAGAAATCGATCAGCCCCGTGTCCACCTTTGGTCGTTCATGCAACGCCAGCAGAATTGGCTTGATTTCAGAAGCGAAGGTCAGGCGTTCACCGTCGAAGTGATAGTAAAGTGGTTTGATGCCTAGGCGGTCACGTGCCAACAGCAGGCGATCGCGGGTAATGTCATAAACGGCAAAGGTGAACATGCCACGAAAATATTCGGGGCACTGTTCACCGTATTCCTCGTACGCGTGAACGACCACCTCGGTATCGCAATGGGTGCGAAACTTGTGGCCCTTCGCTTCAAGATCCGCCTGGACTTCCTTGTAGTTGAAGATTTCTCCGTTGTACACAATCACCACGGAGTTGTCTTCGTTGAAGATCGGCTGGTCGCCGCCGCCAATGTCGATAATGCTCAGGCGCCGATGGCCCAATGCCACATGATCGCGGACAAAGAAGCCGTCGCCGTCCGGGCCGCGGTGCGCCATCGCGCCAGTCATGGCTTCAATGAGTTTGGGAGCAACTCGCGCTCGCGCGCGATTGACGATTCCAGCGATTCCGCACATAAGGAGAGGGGTTAGGCAATCACAAAAGAAACAGAATTTGAATGGAAGAAACTGAGAAAACTGCTTTCCGGACCGAGACAGAAAACACTACATGCCTCAACTGAAACCTTTCCATTGATTGCATTTTACATTGGCGGAAACTAACATCGGACCTCATTTGCTCAATGTTCGGTTTGTGACTATGCTATCTCAACAGTAATCAATTGCGATACATATTCAAGATAACTCCATTCATTTCCCAACTTTTCGTGGTCTGTCGAATAATTTCTCGTGAATCACAAGATAGTCTGCAACAAGCGTTTCTCAAAATCCAGCGGAGGAACCACGTCTTGCGTGCAGCCTTCCCTCGTCGGAGACCAAGTCGTCAATTGAAACCATCTTGAGCGCCCGATATTCCAGATTTGCAACGATTTGTGGCAGTGCGTCCGTGGTATGTGCGTAGTCGTCGTGAAAAAGCAAGATGCTGCCCACAGGAATACGTTGCAGCTTGATATGTTCCACGAGCGCACCTGCGTCAGGCAAAAAGGAATCAAGACTGTCCAGCGACCAGAACACAAAGCGAAATCTTCTACACAAGAGGGCAATCGTCGAACCAACCGCGACATGGCCAAATGGGGGCCTGAAATTGCGGGGCAGCTCCCGCCCGACGATGTCTTCGAGTTCGGCTTGACATCTTGTCACATCCGCAACGTACGTTTGCGTAGATACGACCTTGGCATCAAAATGCGAGTGACCGTGATTGCCAATCTGATGGCCTCGATTGACAATGGCACGAACCAGCGCAGGGTGTCGCACTGCCATATCGCCCTGCAGAAAAACGTCGCCTTTGCGGCGTGACAATCAAGGACGTCAAGGATTCGAGGGTATTCTCCGGGTGAGGTCCGTCATCAAACGTGACTGCCACCGCCGGCAGGGCGCATGTGCGCCCACTGACGACTGCGGCCCAAGGCGCAAACCACGATGCCGTCCGTTTAACTGTCGCTCCAAGTTCCACAAATTTCCTGTTTCCAGATTTCCGCAATTCCCACCAACAGAAGCCTACTGTAACTTTTGCTTCTTGGTCGTATCCCCATTTCGCGGCTGCGGCGACAGAGAAGAAAGGTACCTGCATGAGCAGCTCGCTCTAACAGGCAAAGCCAGTTAGGCAATGACCACGTCCTTAGGACGCGGGTTTCCAACTTGTTACTAAAAATTGTTGAAACTGCTCCGAGGGAATTCCACACGTAGCGCGCATGGCTAAGCAACAGCAGAAGGAATGCCAGCGAGGATTGCATACTCGGATCGTCTGGCAAAGTTTCCGCCAGGAAGTTCCGATTGAATGCGGACATGAATATCTGTACTTCAAAGATGCTTGGTTTTTCGTCTTCCGCGCCGCACCGTTGACATAAAGTCGCTCTACCGTGCAGTCGCGTTTCTTGTAGAAAGTTTCCATTACGGCAACCAGGTCTGGGCTACGAAGATCGTTGAATGCCAGATTGAGAAACTTGAAGTAGCGGCGATGTTCGTTGATGTCATCAGCGTTTAGGCCATCCACTAACTGAGGATTGCCGATGGCTTTTGGCGTGGCGACCGCCGCCATCTTGCCATGCGCCTCGCGGATCGATTTGCCGACGATGGTGGACAGGATCACAATCCAAAAATGATGCGATGATGGTGTTTCTTAAAATCCGAAAATGCCTTTGTTACAAATTCTTGCTTAATCGGATCGGTTAGATTTTTGCCTAAAGTCGAGAAGTCCATTGTTGAGCTCTTAAACTGCGCTTCAGTTATCACGTTATTCATAAAATAATCGTCTTGATGAAATCCATCAGCCCCCCCATAAGCGCCAGCGAAGAAATATAGTCGTCTGTGCACTGGCACATCCCACAATGGAACGCCTTCTGATACCCCCATGTCCGTCTGCAATCCAAGAAGCAGTGACATGCTTGACTCAATATCAATATGCGAAGTCAACGTTCGCACCATTAGCGGTTCTCTGAATGTAGATGGTGCAAAGACAATTAGCGGAACATGAAATGAATAACCGCTAATCGTTCCAACCTTTAACTCTGGATCTTCAATTTTTGTCCGTACTCCATGATCAGACGTCAGCACAATCACAGTATTCTTAAGTGCGTCATGATCTTGAAGCTCTTTTACCAGCCCCCTTAGCCACACGCTCTGCAAATTCATCAGGGCGCGTCCATATGCCTTTCGACTTTGCGACCTGCCAATTTGAAACCAGGGTCCGTGCCCAATTTGCGGCATATAAATGAAAGCAAATTTCTTACCAGCACGTAAAGTAGATCGCATGTCTAATTTCATTTGCTCAAGTGCATGTATGTCGTTACGCAGGGCGTTAAGTAGCCCATTATTGCGGTGCATTTCAAAATAGGGACTGTCCTTGAGTATGCTTTCGTGCAATGACTCTGCGGCCTCCGCAGCATGCCGAAGTTCAGTGGAAATTGAAGCTTGCTGACCCGCAACAAAAGTCGTACGCACACCTAACTGCCGCAACATCTTTTCGTCGGCTTCATAGCTCGATACATTTGGAACGTAAGCTCCTGTTTGATACCCCTTCTCGCTTAGTTTTGCAAGCAGAACTTTATGCTGCTTGAAGCCGCCCTTTGTGATCAGTTCACGCCTTCCAGCCGGATAGAGTCCCGAGAGGATTGAGAAAACCGCATCACTTGTATACGGATAAGTCGTGTGGTGCATATACGCTACAAGTGCATTGTTGGCCAACTCTTGGGGAATTAATTCTGAAAAGTTTTCATTGGGGGAAAACTTCGGCAGGTCCCGTCTCCATAATGAAGTACAAGATGTTTGAATTGGCTTCCATTCCCAAAGGAACTGCATTTGTGATTTGGCTGACGTGTCAGTCATTTTTCGAAAAGCCGAAAGATTCGCACTAATATTTTTTCGCTGTCTTCCGATTCGAAGATGTCAGGAGGAAATTGACGTTAGAATCTTTTGCACAGCACTTCTATGCAATCCAACACTATTCGTCGGATATGCAAGGGCCGCCCCGAAAAATAGCATCGCCAGCAGCCCAGCCAACGCGCGCGCGCCGACCTTTACTATTGCAACTTGCGAAGATCTTGCCGCTACCGAGACGAGGATCGCGCTTGACACGGTTACAAAGAGCAAGTATAAGTTTCGCGACCGCACTTGCAGGAACATAACTCGACGCCAACTCCGATTCCGTCAACGCAAATTGGGCGGCTTCATATATCAATGCAAGCGACAAATATTGACCAACATCTTGCTGCGCCCTAAGTTGGATAAAATAAAAAACTATCAAAAAACATGAGACAGCAGTAGCGAAAATGAGAATCCGTTTTCTAAACAACAGGACAGCTATCGCCAAAACCAAACAAGGAACGACTAAGAGGTTTAAGAAAATGTCGAGTGAAAAATACCCCAGTGCCAATGATTTTGGCACTTCCTTTGGCCAAACAATCTGGCAATTCCAAGCCAATAACCATCCATAAGCGAGAACTTAAGATAAATCCCGACCATGCCCGCCCAGAATAGTGGCACGTAGGAACCGCCAAAAATGAACCAGTTCATGCTTCGAAATCCTAGCCCTTTCTCCATTACCGAGAACCCTTTTCGCTTGTTTTTCACTCTGAGCCGTAGATTGACTATTCATCCACGTAAGCAGTGTTTTCCTGAATGTGTGCCATTCAGCCTACCCTGTTTCGATAATTCCATCCGCAAGAAAAAAATAGCGGCAAAAGGTTGACCGTTCACGGATACGGATTACCGTTGCCCAGATAATTCAAGATGTAGTTCGTTAGGGAAGTGTTGATACAGAAGCCGCGCGCTATCCCGGCGTCTACACACATTTCCTTCTTGATGCGCGTTTCGTTGGGGAATGGCCACAGCGCCGTCCCCGTCATGGCATTCCAGCCGGCCTCCCCCTGAAACGTGCTTGCAGTCCCGATACGATTCACGATCTCTGCTCCAATCTGGCCGGCAGTGGAGCCCGCAGTCTTCAGGGGCGTTCCGGTTTCAATCCGCGGCAGATATAGCAGACCATTCGTCCGCGGGTTGTAGGTAACTTTGCCGGTACCCGATGAGGTCGAACCATTGTTGAATGTGTCGAAGTAGGTGGCCGACTCACCCGACATATCGGCATTGCTCATGTTGGCAACAATTAAGTTTGTGAAAGTCTTCGTCCCTCCTGACCCTCCCCCTATGCCGTAGCCGATACTGCTCGATACTGTTTGTCCGATCGTAAGGCCACGTGCGTCAAGGCCAATATTCGCCTGATAACTTGTATTTATGCCCCAATTGCTATCCCAAAAGACGGCATCTCTAACAACGTGACCAACTTGCGGCGCATTTCCGTCAAAACGCAAACTCGCGCCGTCATTAGCGCCGGGAGAAACATTATTCAATGCAATGACACCGAGCCAACTGTTATTGGCGTTCGTGTTTGGCGATGCATTGTTCAGTACATTGTAGAAAGCCGATTGCCAATTCCAATAGGAAAGTGTGGAATCGAGAATAATAACGTTCTGTGCTGAACAGAGGGTCGAGTTGTAGAACGTAAAGCCGGCTTCGGGGTCACCCTTGGTATCGGTCCAACCGCCGTCGTGGCGGACGACCGCTCGTCTAATCACCACACGATTGGAGTTGTAGACCAGTACGGTATATCGACCGCCATTTCCATGCCACCAGTTGTCCTCAAGCAGAATATCGGCAGTGTCATTGAAGTCATTCGTGCCAATCGTCGTATTTGTACAATTCCCTGACGGGCACCCGCCTTTGAATTCATTGCGAAAGAACTTAATGATTGCCTAGTATGGTCTTACCAGTGGCATCATGGAAGCGTAGCCTTCGAATATCAAGTATGCGTCTAAATGATCCATCTCTAATCCGGATGTAAGGATCACGCCCCTTCGTTTTCAGCCTTGATGGTGATGTAGTTGCCGGCCGTTCCATTCGGCAGACTAGTCAGCGCGTTGGCTGCGCCTGAGTAGATGCCATCGCGAATTACCAGGGAGTCACCAGCGGCAAGACATGCAAGTCCCGCCTGTATGGTCTGCTTGGGTGTGCCGCTCGACAGAGCGGCCGCGCAAGTATTTGCGTTGTTCCCGCTGTTAGAAACGTAGTAAGTCTTGAACGTATTGAATGATGCTACGATAGTACAAGATGCACTGATCAAGTTAGTCGTATAAGTTGACCCAACCAACGTACCACCGCATGTGCCGCCAACCGACGACGTGTAACCCGCATTCGGTGTTAACGTGAAAATCAGAGTTGACCCGGGAAGAACTGTCTGGGGCGTTGTAGGACTGATCGTCCCATTGGCACCTGCCGATGGCGTCACGGTGTACGTGACGCAAGCCGTAGGCGGGCATGGTGCTCCCAAGTACTCCCAAATATAGGAAGTGAACGTCTTCGCGCCCCCATAAAGCGCAGTCCCATTCGCCGCAAATCCGCGCAAAGTGTCATTTTGAGCAGGACCATTGCCCGCCGGTACATTATTCGCCTCACGAAATACGGACTTGATAGTATCCTGATAGGGCCATGGCCAGAGATCCACCGATGTAATTTGGTCATAGCCGGTCTGTCCCCAGCGCGTCCCAGAGAGGCCATATTGCTTGAGCATTACTGCTCCGGGCGTATTATTTAGTAGGTTCGCTGGATTGGTGCCAGGTTTCAGCAAGGAAGCCGTTGCCGATGTGATCAAGTCAACCGCCGCACCCGGAATTATTCCGCCAATAGTCAAATGGTCTGCATTCCCGCCCACCATACCCGTTGCTCCCGACAACCCGTTTCGCAAATCCCACACCACAGAATGGCTAGTATTGTTGATGCTGCCCAACTCGCGCAAGAACATGCCCGCACTACCCGCACCCTCGTTGAGTACCATGCTGCCTTGCAACGTGATGTTTGCTGTGTTCTGCGCCGCATAGAACCCACCCATTTTCTCGGCACCACCCAGCGTCCCCGGATTCTGACCGTCAATGGCAATGACGTTCTGGTAGAGATGGTCGCGTACGTTGCCTACCGTTGCACCGCCAAAGGTCGCAAATGTCGCCTTCGGCTGGCTCGAGTTCGAATAGTCAAATCGTCCTATCACCCGGCGCCAGATATTTCGTTGCGTGGTTACCGTCGCGCCACCCTGCTTGAAACAAATCGCGCAGGCACCGGTTCCCGCCATGTCCTCAAGCAGATTGTCACTGCCTGTTACTTCCAGAAGGCCGCCGAACGCATCAATATCACCGCCTCGCTTGAAAATGGAACGAGAAAGCGTATTGAAACTACCGCTAATCAAGCCAGTGAACGCAGGATTGGTAGTGCCTGTCATATCAAAAATAAATCCATCAACCTTGATGTAACTACCCGTCAATTGCAGCTGATTATTCCCAACGCCTAGTGCCGACGTGCTTTGAATTCGAACCTGCATCGGTGTTTCCGCAGTGATCGTGGTGTAGCGTGTTGAGATACCACTGGGTACCGCCGTGATGAAGTTTGACGTGCCCGAGTAGATGCCGTTCCTGACAATCAGCGACTCACCTCCCACGAGCATGCTGATGCCCTTGCCGATCGTCTTCCACGGATTACCGATGGTGCCGTCGCCGGTCGAATCGTTGCCGGTTGTCGAAACATATTTTGGGGTATTCGATACAAACGTCGCCACCACCGAACACAGGCCAGTGATTGAATTCGTCGTGTAGGTCGTGCCGACCAAAGTGCCGCCGCACGTGCCACCCACAATGGCAGCGTAGCCCGCCGATGGCGTGACGACAAACGCCCTTGTGGCGCCGTTGAGAACGGTCTGTGCAGTTGCGGGACTGATGGTACCGTTCGCGCCGGCTGACGGCGTAACCGTGTAACTAAGTCGTACGAAGGTGGCCGAGACCGTGCAGTTCGCGGTAACAGGGTTGGTGGTATACGAAAGGCCCGTTAGCGTACCGCCACAGGTACCTGCAACCGACGGAGTGTAGTTGGCGTTGGGTGACACGGTAAAGGTCTTGGTCGTACCCTGCGGGACCGTCTGCACTGTCGATGGATTAATGACGCCATTCGTTCCTGCGCTTGGCGTAACGGAGAAGTTCACTGACGAAAAGCTTGCAACCACCGTACACGCTGCGGAGATTGCATTGGTCGTGTAAGTTGTGCCAACCAGCGCCCCGCCACACGTACCGGCAACGGAGGCGGTATATCCAATACCTGGCGTGACCGTAAATGTTGTTGTAGCGCCTTGGACAATGTTCTGTACGCTTGCAGGGCTAATGGTCCCATTGGCACCTGTGCTGGGCGTAACCGCATACGTTACTGGTCCAGCAAACGTTGCTGTACAACTCGAATCTGCTGCAATGACAATCGTGCCACTTGCGCAAAGGCCAGACCATCCCGAAAAAGCGGATCCGCTTGCGGGCGTGGCCGTCAATGTTACGGTTGAGCCGACATCAAAGTATGCTGAACTTGACGAGCAGACACCCGGGGCAGCAGGTGGGCACGCAATTCCCGCTGATGCAGTGAACAGGATCCCTGAACCGGACAAGGTGCCTGAACCGGTCCCCGCTTTCACTAAAGTCAGCTTGGCCTGTTGCCCGGCCACCGCCAACGCGTTGCCAATTCGGGACTTGACGGCTGCGATGTCGGATGCATTGATTGCACCGGAAGTGCCTACGTCGAATCTGACGTTCGTCGTACTTGCGGCCAACCCCGATCGGACCTTTACTGCGCTAACATCATTCGAATCCACGGCGCGGTTGTTATTTACATCTCCACGCAAGAAACCAAGCGACGCAGAGGCATATACCGACGCCGCGCCATCGCGCAGCGATACTGTTACCCGCGAATTGTCGGGAATACCAGTCAAGTCAACCGATACCTCAGTACCCAGCACCGAGATAGTATTGGCGCCGATCGTTGCACCCTGCGGATCGACCACCGTCACACTCGCTGGGGTTATTGCGGGCCCATCAAACTGGAAGACAATCCTGTGTCCGCTACCAATGGCGCGTGGATCAACCGTAATCGCGCCACTTATGGACTTTGTCGTATCAACCTTGATGTCATACGTGCCGACAGCAGCGTGAACCTTCCGCGACTGAACGGCGATAAGTGCCTGCGCACTGGATTCGAACGCAAAAAAAGCTCCCAATCCACAGGCAATGCAGACAATGACCCGAATGATGAATACGTGCACTGTTTATGCGTTCCAAACGAAGAGTTTGAGTCCGGACAAATACATAGAACAAGTTTCTAAAGTGTATTGTAGCCTTTTCACTTGGAAATGGAACGGTCTTGGCGATAGATGTCTTGAAACAGTGTATGGACGGTCAGAAAAATGCGGTTAGCGTCAGTCGGCGGATTTGCTATCTCAGCAGTGAAACGCGACTGAAATCAATGGGAACATTCCAGCCTGAACCTGCTCTCGCTCCTATCCAGAACGCCCCCAAACATGAAAGCCCATGAATCTTCTGACTCATGGGCTCTAAGATCAATTTCAGCGAACGATCAGCGCGATCCCTGCGCGAGTAACACCACGCGTACGGAGTAAAACAGAATCAAAATATCAAAAAGCAATCGATGGTTTTTCACGTAGTACAAATCATATTCCAGCTTGTCGGCCGCATCATCAATGGAGGCACCATATTTGTGACGAACCTGAGCCCATCCAGTAAGGCCAGGCTTGACACTATGCCGCGCCGCATAGAACGGAACCTGTGTCACAAGCTGCTCTACAAAGTATGGGCGCTCCGGACGCGGACCTACCAAACTCATCTGGCCCGCCAAAACAGTCAACAACTGGGGCAATTCGTCAATTCTGGTCAAACGCATGAAACGACCTACCTTGGTCACACGTGAATCGCCCGTCTGTGCCCACTGTGGTTTCCCATTCATTTCTGCATCTGTCCGCATACTCCGGAATTTAAGTATGTTGAAAGTCCGTCCGCCGAGGCCAACTCTTTCCTGACGATAGATGATCGGGCCGGGGCTATCCAGCTTGATGGCTAATGCGGCGAATAGCATCACCGGCAAGCTCAGAACAAGCAAAACACCACTCGCAACAATATCAAACGTACGCTTGACAATCATGCGGAATTTGCCTTGTCGAAAGCCGTCACCAAAAATGAACCAGCTTTCACGCAACAAATCAATCTGGACTTTGCTCCGGTGCTGTTCAAAGAATGACGACAGATCCGTAACCTTGACACCGCGTAATTTGCAATTGAGTAACTCAGTCAAAGGCAGTGCGCCACCGCGGCGCTCGCGCATCGCAATGACGATCTCGCTAACGTTGTGTTGCCCGGTCGTCTCACCAATCGACTTTGAAGATGGGAGGATCTTGCTCGCCGGCAACGAAGCGTCAACAGCTTGATCAGCGTAGGGAGAATAAAACCCAACAATCGAAAGACCGCGAATACGCGATTTGTCCAAGGTTTCCTTCACAGCGACGGCATCGCTGCCAACGCCAAGTATCATCACCCGGCGATGCGTCAATGGCGACACGCGGCTAAACAGGAAAATGGCAATTTTTCCGCCAAACCCCAAAAGCAATGTTGCCGCCAAGCAAGGAAAGCAGACGCTGCCATCAGGCAACCTGTAAAAAATCCAGTGTAAGCCGGGCAAAACCACCAGAAACGCGAGAGTGACGCGGGAAACGATGGGCCAGAATCGATCGGGAGGGTTGTTACGGTAGAGCCCAAGTGCGCCAGTTAGGATAACCATCGCCAACACGATAGAAATGGCTCCCGGCACTGAGCCAATGAGCGCTTCGCTTCCACCCGGATATAACGCCATGTAGCCGAAAAGAATCGCAAAGAACAGGCATACCGCGTCCAACGCAACCAGAAACAGGGTGCTCAGCGGAAAGTAGTGCCGAATAAAACCAACCATGCAAATCTCCCAACCTGCCATTCTCAGTTGCAGCTCGTGTCCGGAATCTCGATTTATTTCCGCATCCTGCTTCGATGCGAAACCGCGATGTTTACTCGCGTAACATTTTTCCGAACTACCTTTTTCCTACCGCGCGCCTTGCTTCATATTTTCAATTTGTCTGTTGACAGAATATTTTTCGTTCGTGGAATCGGCACTTGCATTGAACTTTTTTACTGACTTCTCAAGACGCTCAACTCCGATTTATGAAAGATACGGCCTTTGAAATGCACAAAATATGAACTAGTTCACAAACTGCAACAAAAGGGGGTTTTTGGGCCCACTTTGCGCAAATGATGCGATGCGGGTTGCCAAATCCTGACCATACTTGGTCTCACAAGATTGCTTAAAGGAACCAGTCTGGTGAGATACACCTCTAGCGAGTCGCTTGACTTCAATACTTGAACGAAATGCACAAGGCCTAACGCAATGATTCAGAATGATTTTCTCCCTAAACACCAAGAGCTTCCGCTTTCCCGCTGCCCCAATAACGAAAGAAAATCATCCGTCAATTTACAATATGATCCGTTTACGCCATGGCGGGATTGACCATCCCTTTTCCAACAATTAGGCACTACGCAAGAATCAATACCCGCGCCAATCATTGCCTCAAGTAAACTCGGGGTTTCGTCATTCACGGCATATTCATTTTGAATTCACGACCCGTTTTCGCCGCTATCTCCGACGATCATCGTCGTGCTTCAATTCACCTGTCATGTGCGGGCTAAGCGGATTTATTGATTTCACCTCTGCCACCCTCAATTCGGGTGCGGTACTGCGCCGCATGAATCGCCGTCTAGCGCATCGGGGACCGGACGCCGAGGGCTACTACGAAAACGGCGTAACACATCTTGGCCATCGACGCCTGTCCGTAATCGACCTCGCTTCCAGCCAGCAACCGATGACGACCGCTGATAGACGCCACACAATTGTTTTTAATGGCGAAATCTATAACTTTCGCGCCCTACGACACGAACTTGAAGGTCGCGGTCGGATATTTGGAACCGCAGGTGATACCGAAGTCATCCTACAGGCCATCGCTGAATGGCAGGATATGTCCTTGGACAAGTTGCAGGGAATGTTTGCTTTTGCCGTTTGGGACGCGAGCAAAAAAGCGCTCTTTGCGGCGCGTGACCACTTGGGGGTCAAGCCATTCTACTATTTCTGGGATGGCAGACTCTTCGCGTTTGCATCGGAATTGAAGGCCCTGTTGGAGCATCCCGGCATCTCGAAAGATATCGATCTGGACGCATTGGGCTTGTATCTTGAGTGCCAGTACATCCCCACGCCACTGACAATATACAAAAACATCCGAAAACTGCCGGCCGGCCACGCACTGACACTTCGTGAGGGTGCCCTGAGGATTTGGCAATACTGGAATCCGGATTACCAGCGCAAACCCATGTGGGACGAAAGCGAATCGCTCGATCGGCTCGACGCGGAACTCAGGCTATCCATTAAATCAATGCTTGTCGCCGATGTCCCATTGGGTGCCTTCATCAGCGGCGGAATCGATTCCAGCCTGATCGCCGCATTGATGACTGACATAACCGGCAAACCGATCGACACATTCAATCTTGGTTTCGCAAATGACACGAGCCAGAGTGAGCACGAAGAGGCTGCGGCAGTGGCGAAGCATATCGGCAGCCGCCATCACGTTGCCATGGTGACGCCGGACGATGTGTTATCCGCGTTCGATAGCTGGGTCGATGTGTTCGATGAACCCTTTGGCGATCAAGCGGCACTGCCAACCATGCTGCTGTCAAAAATTTCGCGCCAGGACGTGACTGTGGTATTGACGGGCGAAGGTGCGGACGAACTTTTTTCCGGTTACGGCAATTATCGCAAGCGGGTAAGCGAAGAGCGCATTACAAGCGTATTCGGCCATCCGTTGTCACCGTTGCGCGCACTGGTGCCGCACATGCCAGTGCTTTGGCAAAAAGATCGCATCATCAAAGCACTTGGCGTTGCACTATCGCGACGTTACGCGACCATTCCAAATCTATTCGACCGATCTACCCAGCCGGTGCTCTTTTCGGATGCCTTGCTCACTCATCAAGCAAGCCACATTGCTGACTATGCAGCGGCCTTGTTTGACCAGTGCAATTCTGCGAGTTACCTGGAAAAGATCATGAATGTCGATATGCGGCTCTGGCTTCCTGATGACCTGCTGACCAAAGTCGATCGCGCGACGATGGCTTATTCGCTAGAAGCACGGGTGCCGTATCTCGACCACAAGTTCGTTGAGTTCGTCGCGCAGCTGAATCCCGATCTGAAACAGCGTGGCAAAACCACCAAGTATTTGCTCAAAAAACTCGCTGAGAATTACCTGCCGCACGACATCGTCTACCGACCCAAACAAGGTTTCGTCATGCCGCTTACGCAGTGGCTTGACGGTGGATTGAAGTCACGCATGGAGCACGCGCTCTCTGCGGGCGGATTGGAAAAACGCGGCTTGTTCCGAAGGGGTGCGCTAATGCGCGTGTTAAACGAGCACCGCGCTGGACGCAGTAATCATGCAGGGCGATTGTGGGCGCTGACCGTTCTGGAGTTATGGTTTAGTCGTTACGCGCCTGACTTCTCGCTTTGAGTCCTGTGCGCGACACCACTTTGACGCGAAAGCAAAAAGCCCAGCACCTGAGAGGTGATGGGCTTTTTGGGGATTGGGTCTTGGCGATGACCTACTTTCGCACGGGTATGACCGCACTATCATCGGCGCAACGTCGTTTCACGGTCCTGTTCGGGATGGGAAGGGGTGGGTCCAACGCGCTATGGTCGCCAAGAATTCTGTGTGTTGTCCGTTCGGCGCGTGTTGCGCCTGAGTGAACGTCCAACCGCATGGGGTGGGAGAAGTAAAGAACTGATTAGATTGTTGCGCGCCTTGTCTATAACGCTTTGCTTAAGGTTATAGAGTCAAGCCTTACGGGCAATTAGTATCGGTTAGCTTAACGTGTTACCACGCTTCCACACCCGACCTATCAACGTCCTGGTCTCGAACGACCCTTCAAGGGGGTTAAACCCCGGGAAATCTTATCTTCAGGCGAGTTTCCCGCTTAGATGCTTTCAGCGGTTATCTCTTCCGTACATAGCTACCCTGCGATGCCTCTGGCGAGACAACAGGTACACCAGCGGTACGTCCACTCCGGTCCTCTCGTACCAGGAGCAGCCCCCGTCAAATTTCCAACGCCCACGGCAGATAGGGACCAAACTGTCTCACGACGTTTTGAACCCAGCTCACGTACCACTTTAAATGGCGAACAGCCATACCCTTGGGACCGGTTACAGCCCCAGGATGTGATGAGCCGACATCGAGGTGCCAAACTCCCCGTCGATATGAACTCTTGGGCGGTATCAGCCTGTTATCCCCAGCGTACCTTTTATCCGTTGAGCGATGGCCCTTCCATTCAGAACCACCGGATCACTATGACCTGCTTTCGCACCTGCTCGACTTGTCAGTCTCGCAGTCAAGCATCCTTATGCCATTGCACTATCAGTACGATGTCCGACCGTACCTAGGATACCTTCGAGCTCCTCCGTTACTCTTTGGGAGGAGACCGCCCCAGTCAAACTGCCTGCCATACACGGTCCCCGATCCCGATAAGGGACCCAGGTTAGAACCGCAACACTATCAGGCTGGTATTTCAACGACGCCTCCACAGCACCTAGCGGCACTGCTTCAAAGGCTCCCAGCTATCCTACACAGACCGTGTCACAGTCCAATGTAAAGCTACAGTAAAGGTGCATGGGGTCTTTCCGTCTAGCCGCGGGGAGATTGCATCTTCACAAACATTTCAACTTCGCTGAGTCTCAGGAGGAGACAGTGTGGCCATCGTTACGCCATTCGTGCGGGTCGGAACTTACCCGACAAGGAATTTCGCTACCTTAGGACCGTTATAGTTACGGCCGCCGTTTACCGGGGCTTCAATCAAGAGCTTGCACCCCATCATTTAACCTTCCGGCACCGGGCAGGCGTCACACCCTATACGTCGACTCATCGTCTTAGCAGAGTGCTGTGTTTTGTTAAACAGTCGCAGCCACCGATTCTCTGCAACCTCTTATGGCTCCATCCGCGAGGGACTTCACCTTATCGAGGCACACCTTCTTCCGAAGTTACGGTGTTAATTTGCCGAGTTCCTTCTCCTGAGTTCTCTCAAGCGCCTTAGAATTTTCATCCTGCCCACCTGTGTCGGTTTGCGGTACGGTCCTGTTCAACTGAAGCTTAGTGGCTTTTCCTGGAAGCTTGGTATCTGCAACTTCGCTCTCTAAGAGAACTCGTTATCACGCCTCATCTAAGCCGCCGGATTTGCCTAAGCAGCACGACTACACGCTTGAACCGGGACGTCCAACACCCGGCTTGCATAACCTTCTCCGTCCCCACATCGCATTGAACAGTGGTGCTGGAATATTAACCAGCTTCCCATCAGATACGGCTTTCGCCCTCTCCTTAGGGGCCGACTCACCCTGCGCCGATGAACGTTGCGCAGGAAACCTCGGGCTTTCGGCGAGGGTGCTTTTCACACCCTTTATCGCTACTCATGTCAGCATTCGCACTTCCGATATCTCCAACACACCTCTCGATGCATCTTCACAGACCTACGGAACGCTCTCCTACCATCTGTACACTCCCTTTAATTCACTAGTCTCGCTTTGAACACCATTTCGATCAGTGTTGCGCGCTTTGTCGGGTGAATCGCTTCGCGATCCGCCGACAGCTTGTGCCAATAAACTAAAGTGGAGTGTACAAATCCACAGCTTCGGTACAGTTTAGCCCCGTTACATCTTCCGCGCAGGACGACTCGATCAGTGAGCTATTACGCTTTCTTTAAATGATGGCTGCTTCTAAGCCAACATCCTGACTGTTTTAGCCTTCCCACTTCGTTTTCCACTTAACTGTGTTTGGGGACCTTAGCTGGTGGTCTGGGTTGTTTCCCTCTTGACGTCGGACGTTAGCACCCGGCGTCTGTCTCCCTAGCTCGCACTCATCGGTATTCGGAGTTTGCCTTGGTTTGGTAGACCTAAACGGCCCCCCTAGCCAAAACAGCGCTCTACCCCGATGGTGATACTTGAGGCACTACCTCAATAGTTTTCGGAGAGAACCAGCTATTTCCGGATTTGTTTAGCCTTTCACCCCTATCCACAGCTCATCCCCTAACTTTTCAACGTTAGTGGGTTCGGACCTCCAGTACCTGTTACGGCACCTTCATCCTGGCCATGGATAGATCATCCGGTTTCGGGTCTACGCTTTGCAACTAGTCGCCCTTATCAGACTCGCTTTCGCTACGCCTTCCCTATGCGGTTAAGCTCGCTACAAAACGTAAGTCGCTGACCCATTATACAAAAGGTACGCCGTCACCCTGCTTGATTAGCCCTGCGGGCTAATCAACAGGCGCCACGCGCAATGCCGTCACCACTCAACTAACTCGATCGAGTTATGCATCCAAACAAAGAAATTGTCTTCGTTCGAACACATTTCACTCCCCTCATAAATCTTTTGTCGTGTCTCGCGCTACGCGCTCGGACGACAAAGAACCCCTAGGTAAAGACTAATAAAGCAGGGCTCCGACTGTTTGTATGCATGCGGTTTCAGGATCTATTTCACTCCCCTCCCCGGGGTTCTTTTCGCCTTTCCCTCACGGTACTGGTTCACTATCGGTCGATTACGAGTATTTAGCCTTGGAGGATGGTCCCCCCATCTTCAGACAGGATTTCACGTGTCCCGCCCTACTTATCTCAATCCTAGTTCTGCTCCTGATTTTTTACGTACGGGGCTATCACCCACTATGGCCGGCTTTTCCAAACCGTTCCGCTAAATCTGAAGTTAAAGGTTGCAGGCTGGTCCCATTTCGCTCGCCACTACTCTGGGAATCTCGGTTGATTTCTATTCCTATGGCTACTTAGATGTTTCCAGTTCACCACGTTCGCTCCTTGGACCCTATGTATTCAGGTCCAGGTACCCTTGCGGGCTGGGTTTCCCCATTCAGACATCTTCGGATCAAAGCTCATTTGCCAGCTCCCCGAAGCTTTTCGCAGGCTATCGCGTCTTTCATCGCCTGTAATCGCCAAGGCATCCACCACATGCACTTATTCACTTGACTCTATAACGTTAAGCTCTCCTGACATTACCTGAAGAACCACGCCATACAATCGCGCTTGTTACCCCCACCCCTCGAGAACTCACTTCTTTAAAGGATGACGGTCGATACAATCTAACCCCGCATTTTTCATCCACAAGCCCAACTCGACCGTGCATGCCTAATGCGTTTTCTTTACTTCTCCACTTTTTTAAAGAACAAGAAACCTTCAACGCTATAAGCATTGAGCACTAAACATTCAACATCTGTCCGTTGAACATCCACTGCTAAATACTCCAGGGGTTTTCAATCCGCCTCACCGCAGGTGCTTGTGATGCCCCACCGCAGGTGGTGATGGTGGGTCTGGTTGGTCTCGAACCAACGACCCCCGCCTTATCAAGACGGTGCTCTAACCAACTGAGCTACAGACCCAATCTGGTGGAGGATGACGGGATCGAACCGACGACCCCCTGCTTGCAAAGCAGGTGCTCTCCCAGCTGAGCTAATCCCCGTCCCAAACAGTACCCTACTTTTGTTGGGCGTTAAAAATCACTGGCAGAGCCGGGGGATTTTGTCATGACAAACCAGCGTCGCGCAACCGTGCAGACCTTGTTTCCGGTTTCTACTCATTAACAACCGATAAAGGTGGACACCAAACGCTTCAGTTCACTCTAGAAAGGAGGTGATCCAGCCGCACCTTCCGATACGGCTACCTTGTTACGACTTCACCCCAGTCACGAATCCTACCGTGGTAACCGGCCCCCTTGCGGTTAGCCTAGCTACTTCTGGTAAAACCCGCTCCCATGGTGTGACGGGCGGTGTGTACAAGGCCCGGGAACGTATTCACCGCGACATGCTGATCCGCGATTACTAGCGATTCCGACTTCACGTAGTCGAGTTGCAGACTACGATCCGGACTACGATCGGCTTTCTGAGATTGGCTCCCCCTCGCGGGTTGGCGACCCTCTGTACCGACCATTGTATGACGTGTGAAGCCCTACGCATAAGGGCCATGAGGACTTGACGTCATCCCCACCTTCCTCCGGTTTGTCACCGGCAGTCTCATTAGAGTGCCCAACTAAATGTAGCAACTAATGACAAGGGTTGCGCTCGTTGCGGGACTTAACCCAACATCTCACGACACGAGCTGACGACAGCCATGCAGCACCTGTGTTCCGATTCTCTTTCGAGCACTCCCAAATCTCTTCGGGATCTCGGACATGTCAAGCGTAGGTAAGGTTTTTCGCGTTGCATCGAATTAATCCACATCATCCACCGCTTGTGCGGGCCCCCGTCAATTCCTTTGAGTTTTAATCTTGCGACCGTACTCCCAGGCGGTCTACTTCACGCGTTAGCTTCGTTACCAAGGTTAAAAAACCCCAACAACCAGTTGACATCGTTTAGGGCGTGGACTACCAGGGTATCTAATCCTGTTTGCTCCCCACGCTTTCGTGCATGAGCGTCAGTATTGACCCAGAGACCTGCCTTCGCCATCGGTATTCCTCCTGATATCTACGCATTTCACTGCTACACCAGGAATTCTAGTCTCCTCTGCCATACTCCAGCCTTACAGTCCCAAATGCCATTCCCAGGTTGAGCCCGGGGCTTTCACATCTGGCTTATAAAACCGCCTGCGCACGCTTTACGCCCAGTAATTCCGATTAACGCTCGCACCCTACGTATTACCGCGGCTGCTGGCACGTAGTTAGCCGGTGCTTATTCTTCCGGTACCGTCAGTAGTCTCACGTATTAGGTGAAACCGTTTCGTCCCGAACAAAAGAGCTTTACAACCCGAAGGCCTTCTTCACTCACGCGGAATGGCTGGATCAGGGTTGCCCCCATTGTCCAAAATTCCCCACTGCTGCCTCCCGTAGGAGTCTGGGCCGTGTCTCAGTCCCAGTGTGGCTGATCATCCTCTCAGACCAGCTACAGATCGTCGCCATGGTAAGCCTTTACCTCACCATCTAGCTAATCTGATATCGGCCGCTCCTAAAGCGTGAGGTCTTGCGATCCCCCACTTTCCAGTCTCCTGCGTATGCGGTATTAGCCTAACTTTCGCTAGGTTGTCCCCCACTTATGGATACGTTCCGATATGTTACTCACCCGTTCGCCGCTCGCCGCCAGGTTGCCCCGCGCTGCCGCTCGACTTGCATGTGTAAAGCATTCCGCCAGCGTTCAATCTGAGCCAGGATCAAACTCTTCAGTTTAATACCTGTTTGTTTCAACGTTTAGCCCTGAGGCCAAACGCCTAATCACTCAAAGTCATCAACAGGTATATGTTTCCATTTACCTATCAATATTTACTTCTTGTGAGCACTTCGATATGTTGAGTTCAAACCCTAAATCAACCTCCAGCCAGATTATCAATCCAGCCTTCCGCAATCACCCTTTCAGGTAACCACCCGTCAACCCAGGGCACCTCCACATCCCGTGCCCACCTTTATCGGTTGTCAAATTTTTAAAGAACAATTTCGAGAATTCATTTTGGTTGCGGGGGCAGGATTTGAACCTGCGACCTTCGGGTTATGAGCCCGACGAGCTGCCAGACTGCTCCACCCCGCGCCCGATACTGCATGTTGCTTGGCGCCACTTTCGTGTCCGCTTCGTATGAATTCCGAAGAACCGCAATTATAGCCATATTCCACCGACCCGGTCAACATCAATCAAACTTTTTCCTTCAAGCGCGATGTCAGCAAAGTCGGCTTGGCTGCGTTAGCATCAAATTACTTTCGCGACTATCAAGAGGCTCGATTGGATCATCAACTCACCACCATCGCCATTGCGCTGGCACTCGCCTGGGCAAGCGGCATTCGACTCTATGCGGTGCTGTTTCTCGTTGGCCTCGCCGGACAGTTTCACTGGTTTGGATGGCAAGGTCCGCAAAGTCTCGCGATTCTTTCGCACCCGATTGTGTTGGGGGCGAATGGCCTGCTGCTGTTTGTGGAGTTCTTTGCTGACAAGATCCCTGGCCTCGATTCAATCTGGGATGCCGCACACACTTTCATTCGCATTCCCGCTGGAGCGTTATTGGCCGCCGGAGTCATTGGCGCCGAGGACGGTCAGGCATGGGCGCTCGCGGCCGGATTGATCGGTGGAACCATCACTGCGGGCACGCACTTTACGAAAGCGGGCGGACGCCTTGCGATCAATACGTCGCCTGAACCTGTCAGCAATTGGCTGGCTTCGTTCTCTGAAGAAGCGGCCGTGCTAGGAGGCCTGTGGGTCGCGTTTCAGCACCCGGCGGTTTTCCTCATGTTGCTGGCACTATTCGTTCTGGTGATGATCTGGCTGCTACCCAAACTATTCCGGTTCCTGCGAATGATGCTGCGGCGCATTGCAGGCTGGGTCACGCAGAATAGCTCCGCCCCCGCCAGTTAGACGGAGCGCCGTTCGATGAGCGCCTGCGCGAGGGTACCGCTATCGACATGCTCAAGCTCACCGCCGACCGGCAAGCCTCGCGCAATGCGCGTCACTTTCAAGCCAATTTCACCCAGCATCTCACCCACATAGTGCGCGGTGGCTTCACCTTCCACCGTGAAATTTGTGGCGAGAATGACTTCTTTCACGAGGCCATCGGCAGCCCTTCGCTGCAACCGATCGAGGTGAATCTCGCGCGGGCCAATGCCATCAAGCGGCGATAGCCGACCCATCAAAACAAAATAGAGTCCGCGATAGGTTTGGGTCTGTTCCATCATCAGCAAATCACCCGGCGTCTCGACGACACAAAGCAAAGATTTGTCGCGCTTGGAGGAGGAACAGATCTCGCATGTTTCCGCTTCAGCAAAGGTATTGCACATAGCGCAATGCCGGATACGCTCGATTGCCCGCTTCATGGCGTCAGCCAAACGCGCCGCGCCCTGTTGATCACGCTGCAACAGGTGATAGGCCATGCGTTGCGCGGATTTCGGCCCGACGCCGGGCAGACAGCGGAGAGCCTGTATCAGTGCATCGAGCGAAGAAGGAGCGTTCATTCAACCGCTCGACAAGACCAATGTTGGTGTGCAGCCGGTGAACTCAAAATGGCAATTTCATTCCGGGCGGCAGATTGAGTCCCGCGGTAAACCCGCCCATCCTTTCCTGTGTAGTGGATTCGGCCTTGCGCACAGCATCGTTCACGGCCGCCGCTATCAGATCTTCCAGCATCTCTTTGTCATCCATCACGCTGGGATCGATCAAAATTCTTTTACGTCGTTACGGCAGGTTATTACCACTTTCACCATCCCGCCGCCGGATTGGCCCTCGACTTCCACCGTCGCCAGCTGCTCCTGCATGCGCTTCATGTTTTCCTGCATCTGCTGGGCCTGCTTCATGAGGCCGCCCAAACCACCTTTCATCATGCTCTTTACCTCAACTCTATAAAGTAATTATGAATTTGCCGGACGAATCGACGAGCGGACCACGTCCGCGCCGAAATCCTGCTTCAGATGCTTGATAAATGGATCTTCGTCGATGGCGATTTCGGCGGCCTTCTGCTGCTGCGCACGCTCGCGATCTTCATGCGCGGCGAGGCTGACTCCCGACACATCACCGACGCGAATATTGAGCCGTAAATTGGCCCCCAAATGCGGCAGCAGCTCGGACTTGAGCTTTTCCTGATACGCCTTGTCCGCCAAGTGCTTTTGCGCGCCAGGCAGTATCAGCTCCAACACACCATCCACAAACGATTTGAATTCGCATTGCTTCGCCAGCATGCCTGCCAGGCCGCTCAAATTCAGTCCCGCCACGAATGTCGGCCAATCACCGATTGAGGGCTTCGCCTTGCCTACCTCTGGCGCTTCGACGTTTACATATTTCTCAGACAAAGTCCTCGTGGATACTGGCTCTTGGGACACTTTTGCCCTGGAAAGCGCGCCAGCACTGGTGTTTTGCCTTTCAACACCGTATTTCGCCTCGCCGGAGGCAGCCACTTTACGCTCGGAGGAGCGCTCGGTGTCCGGCGCTGTATCGCCGCCAGTCGTCACCGCGTCCGCGGCACCACCGGCAAACGCCAGCATGCGTAGCAGCGTCATCGTAAAGCCAGACTGTTCGTCAGGTGCCAACGACAAATCACGGCGACCAAGCAACGCAATCTGATAAAAAAGCTGCACCTTGTCCGGCTTCAAGGCCGTGGCGAGCCGTTGAATATTCGTGGCATCCGGCCCATCGTCCGCCCCGTCGCCAACGCTTTGCACCAACGCGACCCGCGACAACAAACTGCCGAGGTCCTTCAGCGTGATGTCAAATGAAACACTGCGCGCGGCGAGCTGTTCGATTTCTGCCACCAGTCCCTTTGCATCGCGGTTGACCAGGCAATCGAGCATTGAAAACAGATATGTCTGATCCAGCGCGCCAAGCATGGCGGCAACGTGATCGGCCTTGACTTCGCCCGCACCATAAGCAATTGCCTGATCGAGCAATGACAGAGAGTCCCGCACACTGCCTTCTGCCGCACGGCTCAGCATTTCCAGCGCAGGCTTCTCGAAGCTGATTTTTTCCGCGCCGAGAATCTTTGACAGGTGTTCAACAATCAGCGGCGGTGACAGATTCTTGAGATTGAACTGCAGGCAGCGCGAAAGCACCGTAATAGGCAGCTTTTGCGGATCGGTCGTGGCGAGTATGAATTCCACATGTCCTGGCGGCTCTTCCAGCGTTTTCAGCATCGCATTGAAAGCCGATTTCGACAGCATGTGAACTTCATCGATAATGTAAACCTTGTAGCGACCCGACACCGGCGCGTACTGGGCTGTTTCCAGCAGTTCGCGCATCTCGTCAACCTTGGTATTGGTGGCCGCATCAACTTCCATCAAATCGACAAAACGGCCAGCGTCGATATCCATACAGGCCGTGCATACGCCGCAAGGTTTGGACGTGACACCCGTCTCGCAATTGAGTGCCTTCGCGAGTATCCGCGCCAGGGTAGTCTTGCCGACGCCTCGGGTACCGGTGAAAAGGTACGCGTGGTGAATACGACCCGTGTCGAGTGCATTCGTCAACGCGCGCACAACGTGATCTTGTCCGATCACATCAGCAAAATTACGCGGGCGCCATTTGCGGGCTAGGACTTGGTGGGCCATGGATCCGGAAAATGATGCGAGGTGTGCTGCTGAATAGTCAGCCCAATCTTCTCACCGCCGTCTTCCCCTCCCAAGGGAGAGGAGAGGTGAGAGGTGCGTGAGTTGACCGACTGCGTCGCTCAACTGCCTGTAATCTTGGCGAGCCCGACCCCCGGCACTTCAATTACTTCGCTGTGGCTGCTTCGTTCCCGACCTGACCAGATTCACAAAGATTGAATGCGGGGAGACCCGCCAAGACGAATTTTATCCCAGTTCAGACCGCAATTACGCAATGGCGCAGGTGCGGAAACCGCAGAACATGTCGCTTCGCTCCGGCGTATAGAAATTGCGGTATTGCGGATACTTCAATCGCGGGTGCGTCGCGAATGATCCGCCCTTCAGCACCTGATGCGTATGGAACCAGGGCTCGGAATAGTCGCGATAGCGGCCGGGTGAAAATCCAGGATAAGGCGCAAAGATCGATGACGTCCACTCCCAGACCTGGCCGGTGGATGCGCGCAATTCCGGCGAACGACTCGCTGCAAATTCCCATTCCGCTTCCGTTGGCAACCGGCGTGACGCCCAGCGGCACCACGCTTCCGCTTCGAAATAATTGACGTGCATCGCCGCAAATCCCAAGGGCTCACCTGGGCGATCACGCAATTGTTGCCTGGAAAGCCGCCATTGCCTGCCCGGCGCAGACCAAATCCGGTCGTCAACGTAATCAGGCGACTCAACAAAAGCCGCGAACTCCAATGCAGAAACTGGTCGAGACGCAATCGAGAATGGCGCCACCTCCTGCTGCCAGGCGGGCGCTTCATTGTCGAAGCGAAGCCGCCTTGCGCTGGCACCAAGCTCAATGGATCCGCCATCAAAACCCAGATCGCGACACGCATAGACTGCCATGCACCGAGCCGGCACGCCGACGGGCAACGGCAGCCCAAGCGTCACGAGCGTCATGGTCAGCGCCTCGGCGTGCATATCCTCATGAGCAATCGCGAGGCGAAATCTGTCGCGATCGTCCGGGGCACTCGCATCCAGTGAAGCGAGAACCGCATCAAGCGATCGCTGCATATAATCAAGACAAACCTGCCGGTCTGGATAACTACTGCTCCAGCGCGCGCCGTGCGGGACGGTCTTCGAGTTGAACAGACTGTCTGCCACCGCAAGAACGGACGGCGTGTTGAGTCCCAGGATGTCGTCGCAGCGCCAACGCAGGCAAAAGAATTCCGCGAACCACGCGATATGCGCAAGCTCCCAAAGCGGCGGATTGACGATCGGCAAATAAGGAAATTGTGCCGGCTGCCAGTACGCCGGGGGCAGTTCAGCGTAGAGCGCAAGCGTATACTTTCGCTGGCGGATCAGCGTCTCGCGCAACGCCGGAATGCCTTGCGCGAAGTCCACGTCATCTTCCTGTCCTACTCCCGACTCAGCCACAGCCGACATCAATGTCCCACTCCTTACCGGTTATCGCAATTGTTACGCCCTACCTGGCTGATGCCAATAACGGCAACTGGCGCACGGCGCATCGTTGGCAGACTTTGCTTCAGGACAATTTCAAGACAATTGTACAGAATGCGTGGCCGCTAAAGCCGCCCCAGGAGGTCGATGCGATGATCGCATTGCATGCCCGCCGCGGCGCCGACGCGATCCGGCAATTTCGTACGCAGTATCCGGACAAGCCGCTTATCGTCACGCTTACCGGCACCGACCTCTATCGCGACCTGCACGCAAACGCCGATGCACAAGCCAGCATCGCGACGGCGAACGCGCTCGTTGTCCTTCAGGACGACGCCATTTCACACATTCCGCGCGAGTACCGGCATAAAACGCACGTGATCTACCAATCCGCCAAGGCGTTGCGACCCGCGAAAAAAAAGGCCAAGGGCAGACTGGATTGTATTGTGGTCGGGCATCTGAGAGGCGAGAAAGATCCGGAGACAATTTTCCGCCTGGCCGAGTTGATTCCGGATGATTGCCCATTGCGCATCCTGCATATTGGCGCGCCACTTGACGAAAAATTCGCGTCACGCGCCCGTGAACTTTCCGCGTGCAATCGCCACTACCACTGGGCTGGCGCGCTACCGCATGGACTCACGCGCGCCGCCATCAAACGTGCCCATGTGCTGATTCATCCCTCAATCATGGAAGGCGGCGCAAACGTGATTGTCGAAGCGATATCATCCGGAACGCCGGTCATCGCGTCGCGCGTGTCGGGCAATGTCGGCATGCTCGGACATGACTATCCCGGCTATTTTCCGGTCGGCGATGCCGAAGCACTATGGTCACTATTATCCCGATGCGTCAGCGACAGCAATCTGCTTTCACGGCTCAACACCGCATGTGCGGCACGGGCAAAGTTGTTCTCGCCGGAAACCGAACGGGCCAGCCTGTGTCAGATGATTGATAAGCTGATTGCCGGGTCGAGTTGATTTCCCGTCATTCGGCGTGAATCCACGCATGACTGGGCAGCGTAGAATCCCGCAACGTACCAACCACGGAACACTAAATGAACGCACCGGGCCAAGCCAAGAGCATTTATCCGCGCCTGACCTCGCTTTCCCATGGCGGGGGCTGCGGATGCAAGATTGCGCCCGCCATTTTGCAGCAGATCATTTCCAAATCGGGCAACCCGTTCCTTCCCAAGGCGCTACTGGTCGGTGTAGAAACATCCGACGATGCCGCCGTGTATCAGATCAACGAGACCCAGGCAATCGTCGCCACCACCGATTTTTTCATGCCGATCGTCGATGACCCGTATGACTTTGGCCGCATCGCGGCGACCAACGCCATTTCGGATGTTTACGCCATGGGCGGGACACCGCTTTTTGCGCTTGCACTGGTCGGCATGCCAATCAACACGCTGCCGCTTGATACGATCCGAAAAATTCTCGATGGCGGCGAATCAGTATGCAAAGAGGCCGGCATTCCAATCGCCGGCGGGCACACCATCGATTCAGTCGAACCGATATATGGCCTCGTCGCTATCGGTTTGGTTAATCCGAAAAACCTGAAGCGCAATGCGGGCGCGAAAGCGGGCGACAAGCTCGTACTGAGCAAGCCGTTGGGCATCGGTATTCTTTCCGCGGCACTGAAAAAGGAAAAGCTCGATGCGATCGGATACGCCGCCATGATCGCCACTACCACCAAACTGAATACGCCCGGCATCAAGCTTGGACAACTGTCCGGCGTCCACGCGTTGACCGATGTCACCGGATTTGGTCTCGGCGGCCATCTGCTGGAACTCTGCCGCGGTTCGGGCTTGGGTTCGTCGATCGAATTCGCGAAGCTGCCGTTTATCCCTGGTGTCATTGACATGGCCATGCAAGGCCATGTCACCGGCGCATCGGGTCGAAACTGGTCCGGATATGGAGAAGATATCATTCTCTCCGCGCGACACGGCGATGTTGCACGCAACCTGCTGACTGATCCGCAAACTTCAGGCGGCTTGCTGGTCGCGTGCGATCCGTCCGCGGTCGATGAGGTACTGGCCATATTCAAGGCAGAGGGATTTGACGATGCAGCGGTCATTGGCGAAATGACGGCGGGTGCGTCCACAGTCAAAGTCAACTAACCACTTAAACAAGCGATTCGGAATGCCCGCTGCATCCGGCAGCCGTTTCACGAGCATGCGGGCTGCGGGATATTCACCATCAACCTCAAGCACTGGCGAGCGCTTTCAGCACAAAATGCCCGGAACACCGCATGGATGCTAGAGTTTAGATATTTTTTCGCCCCACTCCATCGGCAGCGGAGTCAAGCGATTGTCAGGATTGAACAAGCTGCGCGACGAATCCATGCCAAGTATGAAAATACCCTGTCGAGAGGAGAAGACATGATTTCCCACCCCTCACCACTTGTATCACTTGGCGCCAAGCCGGAATCGCATACGCCAAATACCGCCGGCGCGGACGCCCTGCGCGATCGTTTCCTGCGCGTGCGACGTGTCACCGAGAGCCTCGCCGCACCCCTGTCTTCGGAAGACTGCGCGCTGCAATCCATGCCCGACGCGAGCCCGACCAAGTGGCACCTTGCGCACACAAGCTGGTTTTTTGAAACCTTCCTGCTTGAAAAATTTGCGCCCGATTTCAAGGCGTTCGACCCTGCGTTTAGGGTGCTGTTCAACTCTTACTACAACGGCGTCGGTGACAAACACCCTCGAGCTGAACGTGGATTGATTTCACGGCCAAGCCTCGCCACCCTGCTGAACTATCGCCATCACGTAACCGAGCAGATCAACGTACTTCTGCCGCGCATGTCCACGCACGCGGAGTTCGCCACGCTGATGTGGCTGGGATGCCATCATGAGGAACAGCACCAGGAATTGATCCTCACAGACCTGAAACACCTTTTGTCAAAGAACCCGCTCAGGCCTGCCTATGAAAAGCGCTGGCCGCTCACTGCGATCGAGGCACGGCAACCACGTTGGATCCGCTATTCAGGCGGCGTGATCGAAATCGGTCATGACGGCGATGGTTTTGCGTTCGACAATGAGTCGCCGCGGCACCGGGTATTCCTGCAACCGTTCGAACTTGCCTCCCATCCGGTGACACACGGCGATTTTGCGGCGTTCATTGCAGATGGCGGCTACCGCCGGCCCGAGTTGTGGTTGTCGCTCGGCTGGGATTGGGTGCAAACGCAGCGCATCGTGGCACCGCTTTACTGGCAACGCAATGGAGACATCTGGAGTACCTTTACCTTGCGCGGCATGATGGAAATCGATTCGCATACGCCAATCTGCCACGTCAGTTATTTTGAGGCGGACGCCTACGCACGTTGGGCAGGCGCACGCCTGCCGCGAGAGACGGAATGGGAATTCGCCGCGGCGCCCCTTCCCGCATCCGGCAATTTTCTCGACAGCCATGCACTGCATCCGCTGGCATTGCGCGAAGAGACCGCCGTGGATGTCCCCGCGCAGATGTTCGGCGATGTCTGGGAATGGACGCAGAGCGCCTATCTGCCCTACCCCGGGTTCAAGGTTGCGGAAGGCGCGGTGGGCGAATACAACGGCAAGTTCATGTGCAACCAGTTCGTACTGCGCGGCGGCTCCTGCGTAACCCCGCGCGAGCACATTCGCGCAACGTACCGGAACTTCTTTCCACCCGATGCGCGTTGGCAGTTCTCAGGCCTGCGCCTGGCGCGGGAGGTGACTTGAACAATCAGGTTGAGGCCGCGCAGCGCTTGTACGCGGCGCTGGCGCCCAACTATGACAATGAAACCCGCTACATCACCGGCATTCGCAAGCAGGCCATCGATGCGCTCAACCTGCAGCCGGGTGAAACCGTTCTGGACGCGGGGTGTGGAACCGGCTGGTGTCTTCCTTTGCTGGCGGAACGAGTCGGGCAGAGCGGCAAGGTGATTGGCTTCGAGCCGTCGGCCGACATGTTGGCCTTTGCCGAATCACGGGCGATGCAACAACGGCTGGGCAATACGCAATTGCTGCACGCCAGCGGCAACAGCGTGATGCTGCATGCGGCGCCCGACGCAATTCTGTTCAGCTATACACACGATCTCATTCGTTCGCGTTCCGCGCTTGAACATATTTTCAGCCTTGCACGGCCCGGCACGCGCGTGGTCGCCGCCAGCACCAAATTATTTCCTGCTTGGTTTTTCATGGGTAACTGGTACCTGCGATATACGCACCGCGCCACCATTACCAACTTCGACGGGTTTGACCGGCCCTGGACGGTGCTAGCGCAATTCTGCAAACAACACAGCGTGAAAGTCACAATCCCCGGCAGCCGCTATATTTTTAGCGGAATAATCGGTTAGCTGGCGTACATCACCCAGAAGGCACGGTCGTCGCTTGTCCAGACCTGCACGTCGTCAAAGCCCGCGGCTTTCAGCATTGCTACAAATTCTTCGCTGCCATATTTGTACGAATTCTCCGAATGGATGCGCTCGCCCGCGTCAAAAACGCGCGGCATACCGTCGATTGTGACGGTTTGTTCTGCCGCCGCTTCCAGATACATCTCCACGCGGCCAAGCGATTCGTTATACATGCCCACATGACGCCAGTGCTGTTCCTGGAAGTCACTGCCGATGAGACGATTGATATGGCGCAGCGCATTCAGGTTGAATGCGGCCGTCACGCCGAGCTCGTCCGCATACGCCGCGTCCAAGCGGGATTTATCTTTTTTTGCGTCCACGCCGATCAGCAACCCGCCACCACGCACCATGCGGCGCATATCCCCGAGGAATCGCGTCGCCGCGTCCGGCGTGAAATTGCCAATGCTGGACCCGGGGTAGAACATCGTCACGCGCCCGGTCAACAACTCACCGGGAATTTCCAACGATTGCGCAAAATCGGTGACCAGGCCAATCATTTCGGTTTCCGGAAATTCGGCCACCAATTTGGACAGCGATGTCTCGAGTATGGGGCCGGCGATATCCACGGCGAGATAGCGCTGCGGCGCAATGAATGGCAGCCAGCCAAGTGCCTTGCAACAATCACCCGCGCCCAAATCGACGAACGTACCGACCTCGCCAAGCGCGTCGGCGATTTCCTGCCGGTACTGCTGAAAGATCCCGCGCTCGGTTCGCGTCGGATAGTACTCATCGAGCTGGCAAATCGCCGCGTAAAGCGCACAACCAAGTTCGTCGTAGAAATACTTGGGCTCGATGTGCGCCGACCGGGCGCGAAGCCCGTCCTTGAGCCTACCAAGTTCAACGGCTTGATCGACATGCAGTCGATTGATGATGCGGTAGTTGCTCATGCCTTTTTCCTGTCCATTTTGCGTGGCAGCAAACGCAGGATCTGGCGTGTGATGACTTCGTCTGAAAAATCCAGCACCCCGATATACGTGTAACGAATGCGGCCCTTGGCATCCAGCACGAATGTAGCCGGCACGCCATTCACTTTCCAGCTCTTTTTCGCAATCCCGTCGCGGTCGAGCAGGATGGGAAATGTGGTACCGGTTTTATCCATGAATGACTGGATGCGCGCTTCTCCTTCACCCAGGTTCACACCGATCACCGCAACTTTTTCTCCGGCAAAGCGATCCTTGAACTTCTGTAACGACGGCATTTCCTCAATGCAAGGCTCACACCATGTCGCCCAGAAATTGATGATCACGACCTCGCCACGAAATTCGTCGAGGGATCGTGGTTTGCCCTGCAAATCCTTCAATGCGAGCGGCGGCGTTGCGCCCTGCTTCCAGGGCATGAGTGTCGCGGCAAAACCAGGACTGCACGCCAGGGTTGCGAGGCACAGCAGGAACGAAAATGCCAGGCGTCGGCGCAAAAAATTACCCATGGTTCTTCACAAAAAGAAACCGCGGCGATGCAATCGCCGCGGCGTATTGATCATTCAAGTCGGCAAAGGCGCGAAGATTCAGGCCGAGAGCTCTTTGGAGGTGATCTGGTATTTGAAGTTGTCCGGATCGAGGCTGTCGAGGCGGCCTTCGGCGGTTTCGCATTGCGGATACATGAAGAACCCCACTTTACCCTTGGCGGCTTTCGGCAGCATCACATCGTGGGAATAGTTGTACGCGAGCCAGTTCATTTCCCAGCCGCCAAACAGGGCCTTGCGCGCCCGCACGACACGCTCATCGTCGAGTCCGAGCAGTTTTCCCGCCTCTTCTTCCAGCATCACCTTGCGGACATCGGCTGGATCGACCGGCACCCAGCCGTAACCCGTCAGATGTACCTCGGCCCGGCAATGTTGTGCCTTGGTGATGTCACCGGCGCGCCCGAGGCTCTTGTATCCATTCGCCGAATTCGCGACGCGCACGCCATACACGTCGCGTGCCGGCAATCCCGCCGCGCGTGCCAGCCCGACATAAAGCGCATTAAGGTCCGCGCACTTGCCGCCATAGCTCTTGTTTTCCAGCATGAACTTGATGTCGCCAACACCGCAGCCGCGCGTCTTCGGATCGCGAAATGTGTTTTCCACAATCCAGTCGTAGATCGCGCGCGCTTTGTCCAGGTCTGTTTTCGCGCCCTTGGTCGCCGCCAGCGCAGTAGTTTTGACAATGCCGTCGGTAGGAATCAACTCGGAAGGCTGCAGGAAATACTGAAGTTCTTCCTTGCCGGCCAGTCCGAGGCCTGCACTGACCTTGGTGAAATCCATCGATCTATTCATGGTGGCAAAACGGCTGGTCAGCACCAGCACCGGCTTGGCGCCCACCGCCCATTCGCCGCTGACGATACCCATATTGGATTTGGCGTCCTGTGAAAACGCCGCCTGGCCACCCTCGGCACTCCACTGGTTCCCCAGCGATTTCTGGTAGTCAGTATCGATCACCAGCGGCACCGGCAGCCAAATACGCGTCGTGCCCGCCGGTTTCAATACCTCCACCCGCGTGGTGACTTCAAAAATGCGCCAGGAGGTGCTGGATGGGGATTGGGCAAACGCAGACTTGACGCTACCGGGAATGATCGAGCTTGCGCCGATCGCGACGGGTGCAATGGTGCCAGCCTTTAGAAATTGACGACGATTCATTCTGATGCTCCTGTGGAATTCGAAATGGCGAAACTCGACCACGGATAATACTACTCAAATGGTAATTTGGATTCACGTCATCGGGGCATAACCAAGTGTCACGATCCGGTAAACTCCAGCACTGGTGCGACCTACAGGCGATAAATGCCCGGCGAACCCCGTCAATGCTGGAGTTTTATTCATGGACAGGGCGCGCTTCACGAAAACACGCGGGTGCGCGTGATGGCATAATTTGGGTCCGCTCGCGCCGGCAGGTGCGAATTTTTTGAAACCACTCTGGAACCACCCATGAATGCTGTTTGTATTGCCGCGCATCGCCCGCGGCGCGGCGCCACTATCCTGCTTGCCGCTTACGCACTGGCAATTTCAACTGCCTTGCTGGCACCGACCAGCTACGGACAATCGGTCGCTGGCCAATCGAATCCCGACAAATCCGCCGCCAAGGCAGCGGAACCCAAGGAAACGATTCGCCAAGCCATCGCCACCCCCATGCTGGCGGCTGAAAAGCTACTTGCCGAAAAGAAATATCAAGCGGCGCTCGAACAGATTACCGAGGCCGAAAAAGTGGACGGCAAAACGCCGTACGAACTTTATAACCTTGACCGCATGCGCGCGGTCGCGGCACTGGGCACGGGCAACGATGCGTTGGCCGTCAAATCTCTGGAATCCGCGATGGCGTCCGGGCGCATTCCAGCCTCGGAATCACTCAATATCACCGAAGGCATTGCGCGCATTCACTACCGGCAAAAAAACTACAAACAGGCTGCCGACTGGGCGGCTCGCGCGACCGGGGAACCGGGAGCTCGCATCGAGATGCGATTGCTGCTCGGTCACTCCGCATATCTCAACAATGATTTCGCCACGGCAAAAACGGAAATCGCCGCGGTCATTGCTGCCGGCGAAAAGGCGGGCACCTCACCGACCGAAGACCAGTTGCGACTATTGGGCAGCGCATCGTTGAAGACCAACGATACCGCCAGCTACGTCGCCGTACTCGAGAAACTGGCCGTGCGCTTTCCGAACAAGGACTACTGGGCTGACTTGATTTACCGCGTGGAATCAAGGAAAGGTTTCGCCGAACGTCTCGCGCTTGACATGTACCGCCTGAAGCTGATCACCGGCGTCATGTCGGAGAAAGCGGACTTTCTGGAAATGGCCAATCTGACCCTGCAAAGTGGCTATCCTGCCGAAGCCCAAAAGGCCATTGATGCGGGAATCGCGGCCGGCGCGTTGGCGAAGGACGCGACCGTTGACAGCGAAAAGAAACTGCGCGCATCAATTGGCAAAGAGCTTGCGGAAGAAAACGCGCGCAATGCAAAGGGAAACCGTCCAGCACCGAAAGGCAGCCTGGCATTGCTGAATAACGGATTTGACTCGGTTCTAAAAGGCGACGCAAAGAATGGGCTGGATATGATGGAAGCCGGCATGAAGCTTGGCGATCTGAAACGCCCGGAAGACGCCAAGTTGCGCTACGGTATCGCCCTGGTCCTGGCGGGGCAGAAACCCAAAGCGGGCGAAATTTTCAAGACCGTTCAGGGCGCGGATGGAAATGCCGATCTCGCGCACTTGTGGGAGCTGTTTTCGCAAAGGATGTAAATGTAAGCCCGGCGTTTCATGTACATACCGCGCATGAATGTCCCGGCAAACAACTTGCCGCAATCCCGCAGCGGCGGGATAACTCAAGCCCCCAGTGACTGCTCCAGCAACTGGTGATAGACGAACGCCAGCATCGGGATCGTGGCACTGGCGGTGACATCGACAAACTGGACACCAAGGTGATATGCCGTGTCGGCATCACCCGTGTGATCGACGTTGATGGCACGAATCACGGCCGGGAGTTCCAGCAGGGCCTCGACGCCGTTAACGACTACTTTGAACTTGATGGTCAGCCGCTGCCCCTTCTCACCGGGCGGCTGCCTGACTGCCACCAGCGCGCCGCCAACGCTCAGATTGATGATAATGCCCGCCGCTTGCATCGGTGCGTCGTCGCATTCGGTGATCGCGCAAATGACCTTGACATTTGCCCGGGCGCCCCGTCGAACGACCAGCGACTTGACTTCGCGGGGATAGGCGAGATGCAGGTACGGGAACGGTGTATTGACACTCTTGAGAATCTGCGTGGAAAAGGCAAAGGCACTCTTGCCCGAGAAGGCACGCAATACAAACGCCGTGCCTTCACGCATCAGCAGGCATTTGCCATCGATCATCGGGGTCGTGACCATCACGCTGCGGCCTTTGGCCATACCGAGCAACCTGACGGAATATCGTTCCGCATCATTGCTCTGGGCCTGCAATTTGACGAGGTCGCCCATCTGGAGGTGCGCTTCCTCCAGTGTAATTTGTTTTTCGGTTGTTACCTCTCCTGCATTTTCCTGCGAGTCGCCCATTCGGCTGTCCCTTCCGGATACGTTGATTATCCGTCGTAATTACAATCCGCGAAAGCGGGATTGATTCTGTTCGCAATTTCGTCGGCAACGCATTTCCCAAATCAATCGTCCCCAGTTTCTACGTTGCAGATGCAATCTCGTGCCCGCAAACTGGTGGTCAATGATATTGTGATCGCTATTTCCCGGGGCGAGATCTGACTTGCTTTCCATTATCGTCACTTGGCGTAAATTGCTGAAAGACGCGACACTCGCGATGACAACCAACGCCGCCGAATTGCTGAACCGAACTTGCGCCGCAGCAACTTCCCACAGGGCCGTTTTTGATCGCCAACTGGCTTGGCCATGATTCGCAATGACCTATTGAGCCAGTTGCAACGGCTAATCAAGACTTCCGCGCCGCCACTCATTCATGTGGCCGAGGCGCCAGTCGTGGAAATCCCGTGGGCATCTGGCCAGCACCTGACCGCCGTGGTACTCGCGAGCCTTCCAAACGGGCGCTTTCAGGTGCAGGTCGGCGATATTGCGCTGGACATGAATCTGCCCAACAATACCCAACCCGGCGACGCTGTCGAACTGACCTTCATTTCCAATCAGCCGCGCCTTACTTTTGCCCTTACCCGCGATTTGCCAGACTCAGTTGGTGGCAATCTGCCCTTTGACGAAAAGCCGCAGGTTACTCTTAGCGATTCGGTGCGCTATCTTGGCGCGCTCCTGCGGAAAATTTCCGACCAGACAGATGCGCCGGCAACCGCGCCCAGCAAGACGGCTCCACTACTTTCCGCCGCACCAACCCATATAGGCGAATTTGCCAACGCATTGCGTAATGCCTTGTCCCAAAGCGGCATGTTTTATGAATCGCATCAGGCGCAATGGGTCGCCGGGGACAGGCCGCTGGCCGATTTGCTTCAGGAGCCCCAGGGCAAACTTCCGACGCTGAATCCGGCGGCACATGCTGAAATCGGACGGACTGACGCTTCGGTAACGAAACCATCCGATGGGCCGACGGCACAAACTGTCGCACAAGGCACATCGAGCATGCCCGTTCATAGCGAGGCAGTTGCCCTGGTTCAGCAGCAATTGCAGACACTGGATTCCCGCCAGTTGGTCTGGCAGGGACAAGTCTGGCCCGGGCAACCAATGGAATGGCAGGTGGAAGAGCGCAACGCGCGTGACCGTGCGCCGGAGGTTACTGAAGCAGCCGATTGGCAGACCCGCATGCGCCTTCAACTGCCCAAACTCGGCGATGTACAGGCCACACTGGTTTTTGCCGCGCAAGGACTACGTATTGACCTCAAAGTCACGAACGCGGATACCGCTGAGGCGATGCGGAGTTCCCAGGCGGAACTTCAAAGCGCCTTGACCGCTGCCGGTCTGAAAGTGCTTGCCATGTCGGTCGCGCGGCATGAAAAAATCTGATCACCCGCAACTTGCGGTCGCGCTGGCATACAGCGCCGGCAAGGCGGCCCCGCAAGTCGTGGCAAAGGGGCGTGGTTTTATGGCCGAGGCCATTATCGAGCGTGCTCGGGGAGCCGGGCTCTATGTGCACGAATCGCCCGAACTGGTTTCATTGTTGATGCAAGTGGACTTGGATCAGCACATTCCGGCGGAGTTGTATTTCGCGGTGGCTGAGTTGCTGGCGTGGGTTTACCAATTGGAGCATGGGGATGCCGCGGTGGTGCCGATGCCCGCGCGCATGAGGGATGTTTGAAGCTTCTGCTTCAAACAAAAAACGGGCGCTTGGCCCGTTTTTCTTCATCTGGCGGAGGGGGCGGGATTCGAACCCGCGGTAGGCTATTAACCTACGCACGCTTTCCAGGCGTGTGACTTAAACCGCTCATCCACCCCTCCGAATTCAATCTCCCGCAAGTTCTGGCATCGTGGAAAAAGACATGGGGCAGCAACAAGAACGCCCGACCAAAACTCCTTCGGCGCAGTGGCAAACCGAAGGGCGCGATGATAGCTGAGTACGCCACTTTAGGCAAATGCGCATTGCGTCACTTACGGGCGAAAGCCAGCCAGCGAAATGAAAATAGTTGCCGCGAAAACAGTACCAGCAGTGTTGCAATCATGCCGAAATGTACCGGCCACAAGCCAATCCATGGTGAGATTCGACCCTGGATCGTCCACGCTTCAAAAACTTTCAAGAGGTTGTAGTAAAGAAAAAATATCAATATGGCAAAGAATAGATTTCCGGATGCACCCGAGCGTGGATTGACAAATGAAAGGGGAATCGCCAGCAAAGCCAGCAACATTGCCGCAATCGGCAAAGCCACACGCCAATGCAACTCGGCGGACCGCTCCGCATTGGGCGATGCAATCAGGGCGAACGTGGACAGTGCGCGCGACGCGGGTTCATCGGCCTTGGCATCCTTGGCGACGATCAGCCTTTTCTGGCGCTCAAAATCAATTATCCGGAAGTCCAGCGCGCCTGGCGTTCCTTCGTATTGGCGCCCATTTTCCAGGACCAGGAACTTGTCGCCGCTCGCATCGATTTGCTGAAAGCCTCTTTCCGCGACTACCACACCCGAGCGCCCGGCCTGGCTGTATTGTACGAAAACGTTTTTGACGATCTCGTCGGCATTCGATGTCTTGTCGACAAAAAACACACTATTGGATCCGCGGGATTCAATGAAACTGCCGGGCGACAATCGGGAAACGTCATCCCTGCTGCGAAGAATTCGCTGGTACTCGGCACTTGCCGACATGGCCCATGGTGTCAGAAAGAGGCTCAATAACGCGGTAAGCAACACAATGGGCAGTCCAAATGAGACGACCGGACGGATCCAGGCGGCAATAGACAGCCCGGACGAAAACCACACCGGCATTTCACTGTCACGATAACTTCGCGAAAGCGTGAGCAGCACGCCGATGAATAGCGAAACGGCCAGCAGGATGGGCAAATAGCCCAGCAATGAGAAGCCGAGCAGTCTCAGGACGGCCTCAGGCTCCACGATGCCGCTGGCGGCACGGCGCAGAAAGAGAATCAACTGCTGAACCAGAATGATGGCGACCAATACGCCGACCACCGCACCACCAATGGCGGAAAACTCTCTGGTCAGGCTGCGCTGAAAAATGCTCACTATGGGGAAATTATGGGGCGGGTAACTTTGACGGAGGGGGGCAAAAAGCGATAATTTACTTTTTTTGCGTCGTGGCCCACAAAGCTGATGCGCTTGACAACAACACAGAAGGAGTACTCTTGTGGAATTTAGCATAAAAGGCGGCGACCTCTCAAAACTCAAGACAGACTGCGTCATCGTAGGCGTCTTTTCATCAGGCGACTCCGCGAAACTCTCCAAAGCCGCGCAAGCACTGGACAAGGCGGCCAATGGCGCGCTGTCCGTCGCAGCGAGCAACGGCGATATTTCGGGCAAAGTCGGTAGCACGCTGCTGTTACAGTCCGTGCCGGGTGTGGCCGCGCAGCGTGTATTGCTGGCAGGTTGCGGGCCGGAAAAGGACTACGGCAACAAGGTATTCGCCAAGGCGTTGTCAAGCGCCTTTAAGGCCCTCAAATCAACCGCCGCGACGGATGTCGTCATTTCCCTGCAAACCGGCTTCAGTGCATCGGACCTTGCCTGGAAAGTGGAGCAGGCGGCGTGTCTGGCCATCGAAGGCGCGTACCGCTTTACTCAACTCAAAAGCAAAGTCGAAAACAAGCACGTTGGCAAAGCCGTCACCATTCATCTCGACGGCAAGGCCGACGAAAAGGCGCTGAAGGCGGCGATCAAGCGCGGTGAAGCGATTGGCGAGGGCATGAGCCTCACCAAGACACTGGGCAATTTGCCGCCCAATATCGCGACCCCATCCTACCTCGCCTCGACGGCCAAGGATTTGGCCAAGACCTACAAATTCAAGTGCACCATCCTCGAGAAAAAGGATATGCAGAAACTGGGCATGAATACCCTGCTCTCGGTTTCCAAGGCGTCTTACCTGCCGCCGAAATTTATCGTGCTTGAACATCAGGGCGGAAAAAAAGGTGCGGCCCCAGTAGTGCTGGTCGGCAAAGGCATTACCTTTGACACTGGCGGTATTTCGCTGAAGCCCGGCGCGGAAATGGATGAAATGAAATATGACATGCAGGGCGCGGGCTCGATGCTGGGCGTGATGAAGACCGTCGGCATGATGAAGCTGCCACTGAACGTAGTGATGCTGGTACCGACCTGCGAAAACATGCCGGGCGGCAACGCAACACGGCCGGGCGATATCGTCAAATCGATGGCAGGTCACACGGTGGAAATCCTCAATACCGATGCGGAAGGCCGCTTGATCCTGTGTGACGCCCTCACCTATGCCGAGCGCTTCAAACCCGCCGCCGTTGTTGATGCCGCCACCTTGACTGGCGCCATGGTCATCGCCTTGGGCCACGTGACGACCGGCGTATTCGCCAATGATGACAAACTCGCGCAGGAACTCATCGGCGCCGGCGAGGTGGCCAATGACGCCGCGTGGCAATTGCCGATGGGGCCCGAGTATGACGAGGGCCTGAAAAGCAATTTTGCCGATATCCCGAATATCGGCACTGGTCGCGCAGGCGGCAGCATCACTGCCGCGTGCTTTCTGGGGCGCTTTACGAAGTCATACAAATGGGCGCATCTGGATATCGCCGGTACGGCCTGGAAATCGGGCGCAGACAAAGGCGCGACCGGCCGGCCGGTGCCATTGCTCGCGAATTTCCTGTTCAAGCGCGCAGGCATTTAGTCAATTTTGAAGCGCTGTCCGCACCTGCCATCTTGATGGCAGGTGCGGCATCTAGTTTCACCTCCTGCCGTGACCGAAATAAAATTCTTTTTCAACATTGATAATAAAATGAATTTCGCCTGCAAGCTGGCGAAGAGAGCATACGACGACGGGCGCAAGCTTGTCGTTTATGCGCCCACGCCCGCGCTTGCGGACGAATTCGATCGCGCGCTCTGGACTTTTTCGCAACTCTCATTTGTGCCACACGTGAAAGCGAGCCATGCACTGGCCGCGGAAACGCCGATTGTGATCGCCCTCGATGACGCGAGCCTGCCGCACCACGAGGCACTCTTGAATCTGGGCAATGAACCGCCGGCATTTTTCAGCCGATTCGAGGCCCTGCGGGAATTGGTGCTTGCGGGCGACGAGGATCGCGCGCTCGCCAGGGAACGCGCCAGATTCTACAAATCGCGCGGTTTTGACGTGACCCACACGGACATAAAAGTTCATGGATAAAGAGCACGAATTGGCCGGCAAGGTCGATGCGCTTCTGGGGAAGCACAGTACCGTGCCACGTACCGCCGAAGGTGTTGATGACCGCAATGTGCCGGTGTTGACGGAGCTGATGAATGCCCCGCACTGGGAGCGCGAACCGGCCGATACCTCCGCGATCCTGCGGCAGCTTTCTGAACTTGAAATTGACACCCTTTCGCATGAGATTTTCGCGCGGGTTTACGGCAAGCTCGATCGTGAACTGGCGACCAAACTCGAAGACAGAATTGCCTCGCAACTGGCCATCCAGATCAACGCGGCTATTACTCATGTCATCGGCGACATGAGGCAAGAAATTGCGAATGAAATCGGCGATGCGGTCAACGCCGCATTGGCAGACCGGCTCCGTCAAGAGTAATTTTCCCGCTGCGCCCCGATGATTGACGCGACAGCCCACCATTCCTGCAAAGAAAACTACGTTTCATGAATCAAGCCCTACCGCCTGTCCAACCTGCCCCGCTGAATCCACTCGATAACGCACTCGCCAAGGCCTTTGATCCTGCGGCGATCGAGTCTCACTGGTATCCTCAATGGGAAGCGGCCGGCTACTTCAAATCCGGCCCTGGCCCCCGACAAACCCTTCTACAGCATTCAGCTCCCGCCACCGAATGTGCCCGGACCCCTGCATATGGGCCATGCGTTCCAGCAAACGCTGATGGATACGCTGATTCGCTATCACCGCATGAAAGGCAACAACACCAACTGGATTGTCGGCACCGATCACGCGGGCATTGCCACGCAGATCGTCGTTGAGCGCCAGTTGCAGGCAGAGGGCAAGTCGCGCCACGACCTGGGACGCGAAAAGTTCATCGAGCGTGTGTGGGAATGGAAGCAGCAATCCGGCTCAACGATTACCCGCCAGATGCGCCGCCTGGGGGACTCCGCCAACTGGACCTACGCCGATACCGAGGGCAACCAGGCGGGCTATTTCACCATGGACAAGAAAATGTCCAGCGCGGTCGTGGAGGTGTTTGTACGCCTGCATGAGCAGGGACTCATTTATCGCGGCAAGCGTCTGGTGAACTGGGATCCGGTACTGGGAACGGCGGTATCTGACCTGGAAGTCGTCAGCCAGGAAGAAGATGGCAAACTCTGGGAAATCCGCTATCCGTTTGAAGAAGGCGCCGAAGGACTGGTTGTCGCGACTACGCGCCCCGAAACGATGCTCGGCGACGTCGCCGTGGCCGTGCACCCGGATGACGAACGTTACCGCGCACTCATCGGCAAGCGCGTCAAGTTGCCACTGACCGGACGCACCATTCCCATCATTGCCGATGAATACGTGGACAAGGAATTCGGCACTGGTTGCGTGAAGATCACGCCCGCGCACGACCTGAACGACTATGCCATCGGCCAGCGCCACAACCTTCCGATGATCGGCATCCTCACACTCGACGCAAAGATCAACGATGCCGCGCCTGTTGCGTATCGCGGCCTCGACCGCTTCGATGCGCGCAAACAGGTCCTTAAGGATCTAGATGCGCTAGGCCTGCTGGTGTCGGAGAAGAAACACAAGCTGAATGTCCCGCGCTCCGACCGCACCGGCGTCATCGTTGAACCGATGTTGACCGACCAGTGGTTCGTGAAAATGGATGGCCTCGCGGCTCGCGGTTTGGATGCGGTGGAGTCAGGCGAGGTCCAGTTTTATCCCGATCATTGGTCCGCCACGTATAACCATTGGCTGAAGAATATTCAGGACTGGTGCATCTCGCGCCAGCTTTGGTGGGGCCATCAGATTCCGGCGTGGTACGACGACCAAGGCAATATCTTCGTCGCGCGCAATGAGGAAGAAGCAAAAGCCAAGGCCGGCGGCAAGATGTTGAAACGTGATCCTGACGTGCTCGACACCTGGTTCTCCTCCGCCCTCGTACCGTTTTCAACGCTGGGATGGCCCGCGGATACGCCCGATCTCAAGGCATTCCTGCCCTCTTCGGTACTGGTGACGGGCAACGACATCATTTTTTTCTGGGTCGCCCGGATGATCATGATGACGCTGCACTTTACCGACAAGGTGCCGTTCAAACACGTGTACATCAATGCCATGGTGCGCGATGCCGAAGGGCAGAAGATGTCCAAGTCGAAGGGCAACACGCTCGATCCGCTGGACCTGATTGACGGCATCAGCCTTGATGCGCTGCTGGAAAAATCCACCAAGGGATTGATGCTGGCCGCGCATCAGGAAAAAGCCGCGAAGTACGTTCGCAAGAATTTCCCGAATGGAATTCCCGCATTCGGCACGGATGCGTTGCGCTTTACCTTCACGTCGCTCGCGCCGCTTTCACTGACGTTGAACTTTGACTTGAGCCGCTGCGAAGGCTATCGCAATTTCTGCAACAAGTTGTGGAATGCGACGCGCTATGTGCTGATGAACATCGAAGGCCACAATGCCTTCGAATGCGGCATTGAGGAATGCGTAAGCGATTGTGGCCCGGGTGGATACACTGATTTCTCCCTTGCCGATCGCTGGATCGTGAGTCAGTTGCAACGTACCGAGGCGGTCGTTGCACAAGCTTTTGCCGATTATCGATTCGACAATGCATCAAGCGCCATCTACCAATTCGTCTGGGACGAGTATTGCGACTGGTACGTGGAACTCGCCAAGGTTCAGCTGCAGTCGGGCACACCCGCGCAACAGCGCGCGACCCGTCGCACGTTGTTGCGCGTGCTGGAAACGACCCTGCGACTCGCGCACCCGATCATTCCATTCATCACCGAGGAGTTGTGGCAGAAGGTTGCGCCGCTTGCGGGCAAATCCGGCGCAACCGTCATGCTAGCGCCGTATCCAGTTTCGCAGCCGGAGAAGATCGACATCAATGCGGAAGCCTTCGTCACGCGGCTGAAAGAATCTATCGATGCCGTCCGGAATCTGCGCGGCGAAATGAATGTGTCACCCAAGGACCGTGTACCACTGTTCATGACCGGCGACGAAGCCGTGATTACGCCGCAGTTACCTTACCTGATGGCGCTCGGCAAGATTTCCGAAACGCATCAGGTCGCCGCGTTACCCGATGCCAATGCACCGGTCGCGGTCGTGTCGAGCGGCAACTGGATGCTGGATATCAAGATCGATGTCGACGCCGAGCGCGCGCGGATTTCGAAGGAGATCGCGCGTCTTGATGGCGAAATCGGCAGAGCGGAAGTGAAACTGGGTAATGCCAGTTTTGTTGATCGCGCACCGGCTGCGGTCGTCGCACAGGAAAAGAATCGATTGGCGGATTTCAAGGCAAAGGTTGCCGAGTTGCGGTTGCAGCTTGAGCGTCTGAAATAGTGCGCGCATCGTGCAAACTCTAGCACGGTAGAGGCTCACGGAGCATTTTCTGCCTACGATCCGCACCAGTGCTAGAGTTTACACGTTAGGGGCTCCTCGAGTTTCCTGGGCGCCGGGTCAGGCCAGCCGCCGTTCATTTGGGGGGGGTTCAAGGCTCCACATGCAAATACCTTACGCGCTCCGCGCACTGCGGCATCAGAATTTCCGCCGCTATTACATCGGACAAGCCATTTCGCAGAGCGGCTCGTGGATGCAATCGCTGGCGATCATGTGGTTGACCTATCGCCTGTCCGGGTCAACTGGTGCGACCGGAACCATCGGTTTTCTGGCGATGATCCCGTACCTGTTTGTCACCCCCATCGCCGGCGCGCTGTCGGACCGTGTCAGCCGCCGCCATTTGCTGATGACCGTGCAAACCATCCTGTTCTTCCATGCCGCCACACTGGCCACGCTGACTTGGCTCGGGCACATGACCGTTGCACTGCTTGGTGCATTCGCGTTTGTGCAAGGCGTATTGAGCGCAATGGAAGTCACCACCCGTCATTCGTTCTTCTCACAACTGATTGAAGACAAGGCGGATCTGCCCAACGCGATTGCGTTGAACTCTGCCAACATCAATGCGACGCGCATGGTGGGACCCGCTCTAGGGGGTCTGTTGATCGCAGCCGTCGGTGAGGCGGCGTGTTTTGCCTTCAACGCGGTATCGTATCTGGCAGTCGTGTTCCAGCTTCGCCGCATTTCGCCACGCGTCGTGCAGCGCGTTCACACGGGCCTGTCGCTGATGTCCGATCTCGCGCTGGGCTGGAAAATCGCGCTGTCGAGTCCAGTCATCCTGCCGCTCGTGCTGATCGTCGGTCTCGTGAGCTTCACCATCAATCCTTACTCCATCCTCATGCCCGCCATCGCGGTCGAGACCTTCGGCAAGGGAGCCGAATTGCATGGCTTGTTCATCAGCGCCGTCGGCATCGGTGCGCTGACCGGCGCCGTGATTCTAGCCAGCCAGCCGAATGTGCGTGGACTCGCGCGCTGGATTCTCTTCACCGCGAGCCTGGCGGCACTGGGCGCCGTGAGTTTTTCACTCCTGGCGCCCTGGCATAACGTGCCGGCCTCGATGCTGGCAATGGCCCTCGTGGGCATCGGCGTCATGGGTACGTCCGTTGCGGTCAATACCATCATTCAAACCGTCGTTGACGATGACAAACGCGGTCGCGTGGTCAGCGTGTACTCGACATTCTTCACCGGCGCCGTGCCACTCGGGCACCTCAGCGGCGGCTGGCTCGCGCAACATATCGGTGCGCCGCGAACCTTCCTGGTGTGTGGAATCCTGTGCGCGATCGGCGCGCTGGCCTATGGCTTAAGACTCAAGCGATTGCAGTTACACTTGCGCGATGTGTACATTGCGCGTGGCATATTGCCCGATAACGAGCTTCCCCCCGACAAATAATTCCGCGAACGGCAAATCATGAGCGACACCATCCTCTTCGAACAGCACGGCCCGATCGGCACGCTGACCTTCAATCGGCCGCAAGTTTACAACGCGATGAATATCGACCTGATCACCGCGTTACGCGATGTGACGGCGTCGCTGATGGGCTCGACGACACTTCGTGCGTTGATCGTAAAGGGTGCCGGCAAGGCATTCCTCGCTGGCGGCGACGTGGCGCTATTTCACCAGAACCTTGACGTGATCGCCGACGATGTCAAGTCAATGGGCGATACCTTGCACGCCGGCATTATCAATATCTGCAATCTGCCGTTTCCGGTGATCGCGCAAATTCATGGCGCCGTCGCGGGCGCGGGACTGAGTGTCGCGCTGGCCTGCGATTTTGCGATCGCCGAGGAAGGCGCAAAATTTACGACGGCCTATACCCGAATCGGCGTCTCTCCCGATGGCGGCAGCACATTCTTCCTGCCGAGAATTGTCGGCATGCGGAAGGCTACAGAACTGGTGATGCTCTCGGAACCGGTCAATGCGGCCGAAGCCTGCGCGCTTGGCCTGATCAATCGGGTGGTGCGAGCAGATCAACTTGACGCGGAAGTGCAAAAACTGGCCGCGCGACTCGCTGGCGGCGCGACCCAGGCCTTTGCGCGCGCAAAGCGGCTGATCACGCAGTCATACAGCACACCGCTTCAACAGCATCTTGACGATGAAATCGCGTTCTTTGCGGAGTGCGCGCGTACCGCTGATTTCAGGGAAGGCGTCACCGCATTCGTCGAAAAGCGCAGTCCCAATTTCAAAGGAAATTAGTTTCACCAAAAGGGAAAACAACATGTTGGGCAATGCCAAAACACTGCAGGGAAAGACACTCTTCATTACCGGCGCCTCACGCGGAATTGGGCGTGCCATCGCGATGCGCGCCGCACGCGATGGCGCCAATGTCGCCATCTGCGCGAAGACGGTGGATCCGCATCCGAAACTGCCCGGCACCATTCACAGTGTCGCCGCGGAAATCGAGGCTGCGGGCGGCAAGGCGCTGGCGATCCAGCTCGATGTGCGGGACGCGGACAATATTGTTGCGGCGGTCAAGCAGTGCGCGGAACATTTTGGCGGCATCGATATTTGCGTTAACAACGCCAGCGCCATCTCGCTCACGACCACCCCCGAAACTCCCGCGAAGCGTTTTGATCTGATGATCGGATGCAACGTGCGTGGTACCTTTCTGGTGTCGCAAGCCTGCATTCCCCACCTGCTAAATAGCAGTGAAGCCGGACGCAATCCGCACATCCTCAATCTCTCGCCACCGCTATCGATGAAACCGGGATGGTTCGAGCATCATGTGGCCTACACCATGTCCAAGTACGGAATGAGCATGTGCACGCTGGGCATGGCCGCGGAATTCAAACGAGCGGGCATTGCGGTCAACTCGCTATGGCCGCGAACCACCATCGCAACCGCCGCGGTGGAATTCAATTTCCCGGCAGACATCCTGAAAGCGAGCCGCACCGCCGAGATCATGTCGGACGCGGCACACGTGATTCTGACATCCGACGGCCGCGCGCACACCGGCAATTTCTATCTGGATGAAAGCGTGTTGCGGTTGGCGGGCGTGACCGACTTTGAACAATACGCCGTCTGTCCCGGAACACCGCTGTTTACGGATTTATACGTTGATCCTTGAGTCCACGCCGAAAGAACTTATCGCTTGGCAATGACGAAAGTGAACTCTGTCGGGGTTTCGCTAGACGACAGTAGCGGATTTCCTGTCATTTTGCAGAACGCCGCAAAATCCTTCACGGCTCCGGGATCGGTCGCGATGACCTTGAGCACTTGCCCGGATTCCATGTCGGCCAACGCCTTCTTGGCGCGAAGAATCGGCAGCGGGCAATTGAGCCCTTTCACATCGAGTTCTTTATTGATTTGAGCGGTGGTCATGATCGCGAGTGGCCTTGCCGTTGGAACAAACGATTGAAACGAACGAATCTTAACATTCCAGGCAATTTGGGGCATTGCGAACGAAGTCAACGCCATCCGATTTCAAATCCGCCGCCTTTACATCAACGGGTCGATGGCACTACACTTCGCCCACGGGATCGCAGACTCCCGTTGCAGGCAGGATTGCAAGACGGTGTCCCGTCCAAGTACTGCGTCTGATCATTCTTCAAGGACGATTTCATGGACACCATTGCGCCCGGCATTTCCGCCGTAATAGATTTTCGCCATTGTTGATCGATGTGCGCCGCGAGGCTGCGTTCAACGCAGACTCGGTCATCGCGGCATCCGCGATCTGGCGCGGTCCATTTGCCGTGTCGGACTGGATCAAATTCATGCCGCGCCATCGCGATCTCGTGGTGTATTGCGTGCATGGTCACGAGATCAGCAAAAACACCTGCGCGGCTTTGCGCAGCGCAGGATTGAGCGCACGCTATCTCGAAGGTGGCATTGAAGCCTGGAATCAATCTGGCGGACCGACGATCCGGAAGGACGCGGCGCCCGGGATTCCATCCGCCGCTAACTGCCCCTCAAAATGGATCACGCGCGCGCGCCCCAAGATTGACCGCATTGCCTGTCCGTGGCTGATCCGCCGGTTCATCGATCCGTTGGCCGAATTCATCTATGTCCCCGCTGACGAAGTGCTGGCCTGCGCGCAACAACAAAGCGCGATTCCCTATGACGTGCCAGATGTACAGTTTTCGCATCGCGGCGATCGTTGCAGCTTTGACGCGTTGATCGAAGACTTCCAGATTAATGATCCGGCGCTTGCTGCCCTTGCCGTTATCGTGCGCGGCGCCGATACGGGAAAGCCTGAACTCACGCCGCAATCCGCCGGACTGCTGGCGATTTCGCTGGGCTTGTCCGCGCTTCACGCCGATGATCACCAGATGCTCGAAGAAGGCATGAACGTTTACGACGCGCTTTATGCCTGGCTCAAGACTTCACGAGCCGAAGTGCATAATGCCGACCTGTTCAAGAAACCATGACCATGCGCGGAACGATCTCTTTCGCTGAAGCGCTGAATTTCTGGTTCAAACTCGGCTTCATCAGCTTCGGCGGGCCGGCCGGACAGATCGCCATCATGCATCGCGAACTGGTTGAACGTAAGCGATGGATTTCCGAGAAACGCTTTCTGCATGCGCTCAATTACTGCATGCTGCTGCCCGGTCCCGAGGCACAGCAATTGGCGACATACATCGGCTGGCTGATGCACGGCACCTGGGGCGGCATCGTCGCGGGCGGGCTATTCGTCCTGCCATCGATGTTCATCCTGATCGTGCTGTCGTGGATTTATACCGCCATTGGCACCGTGCCAGTTGTCGCCGGCCTGTTATATGGTATCAAACCCGCGGTCACGGCCATTGTCCTGTTCGCCGCGTGGCGCATAGGCGGGCGAACGCTGAAGAGCCCGTCCCTGATTGCGATTGCCGTGATGGCGTTCGCGGCGATATTTCTTTTCAATGTCCCCTTCCCTGCCATCGTCCTCGCCGCAGCATGCGCCGGCGCAATCGGTGGCAAGTGGCTGCCCAAACAATTTTCCGGCGGCGGTCATGCAAAGAGCGGCATCCAGGATACTGACGCCATCATCGACGATCACACGCCAACCCCGCCCCACGCGAAATTCAAATGGTCGCGATTTGCCGCCTATTTATTGATAGGCGCGGCACTGTGGTTGGCTGCGATGGCCGCGCTGGCCGCCCATAGCGGCGTCGATGGCGCGCTGGCGCAGATGGGCTGGTTTTTCAGCAAAGCCGCCCTGCTCACTTTTGGCGGCGCTTACGCGGTGCTGCCCTATGTCTACCAAGGCGCCGTGGAGGGCTTTCAATGGTTGACCCCGCAGCAAATGATCGACGGTCTGGCGTTGGGAGAGACCACGCCCGGCCCGTTGATCATGGTGGTCGCCTTTGTCGGCTACATCGGCGGCTGGACGAAAGCGGTGCTCGGGCCCGACTCGCTGTTTCTCGGCGGCGCGTTGGCTGCCGCGGTCGTCACCTACTTTACGTTCTTGCCCTCATTCCTGTTCATTCTGCTCGGCGGACCACTGGTGGAGACCACGCATGGTCAACTGAAATTCACCGCGCCGCTAACGGCGATTACCGCCGCGGTGGTCGGTGTAATCGTCAATCTGGGATTGTTCTTCGCGTGGAAGGTCTGGTGGCCACACGCGACCTCGCTGGCGCCATTCGGCGGCGGATTCGAATGGTTTTCCATGGTTCTGACGCTGCTCGCGACAATTGCGCTATTACGCAACGTGGCCGGCATCATTCCGATTATCTTTGTGTGCGGCGCGGCGGGGATTGCGAAAACGCTGCTTGGATTTTGAACCGGCAAATCACGGCGAAAGAAAAACTCCAGAACTGGCGCGGCTTTCAGAGCATTTTCAGCCCGGAAGCCTCGCCAATGCTAGAGTTTTTCCTCGTAGCCCGGATAAAGCGCCGCGTAATCCGGGATCAGCCGACATCCTTGGAAACACACTCCCGGATTGCACTGCACTTCATCCGGGCTACCGCGCTTGCAAGCGTCTTTACGTTGCGGCGGCAATAAAATCCCCCGATTTACCCCCGCGTTTTTCCAGCAATCGAATGTCGGTGATAGCCATGCCGCGATCCACCGCCTTGACCATGTCATAGATCGTCAGCAGTCCCGCATTCACCGCCATCAGCGCCTCCATTTCGACACCGGTGCGGCCTATCGTCTCCACGGTCGCGCGGCACTCTATCCGCGAAGCAGTAGCGTCAGGGAAGAATTCAACAGCAACTTTGGTGATCACAATCGGATGGGACAACGGGATGATGTCCGGCGTGCGTTTCGCCCCCCTGAATGGCGGCAACCCGGGCAATGCCCAGCACATCGCCTTTCTTTGCGCCACCCGAACGGATAAGTTCGAAGGTTGCGGGTGTCATGTTGATACAACCGGAGGCAGTGGCCACGCGGTGGCTTTCGGCTTTTTCGCCGACATCGACCATATGCGCCTGGCCGCGTTCATCGAAGTGATTGAGTTTGCTCATTTGGGATGCGCCTTGCGTGGGTTGGTACAATCGGCATGCATTGGTCATATATAGATTTGTCGCAGGGGAACCGATACACCATTGAAGTTTCAAATAGCCTTAAGCAGCCCGACTCCACACCGATGACAATACCCATGTTCCATATTTCCGTTGCGTCCGCGACGGCCAAGTTGCCAAAGCGGCTTCGCCTCAAACAAATGATCGCCAGTCTGGTGATCATGACGCAAATTGCCATGCCTGTCGCGCTGCACGCCGAGGGCTTGCCCGATCTGGGTGATTCTTCGGATGCCAGCCTGTCTGAACCGCAGGAGCGTGCCATCGGCAAGCGAATTATGCTGGAGATTCGCGGCGATCGGGCGTTTGTGGAAGACGCGGAACTGAAAGCCTACATCGGGCAATTGGGCAATCGTATGATTGCCGCCAGTCGCGGCACGACCAACGATAACCGTCGCGACTTCGAATTCTTCCTGCTCAATGACGAATCGATCAACGCCTTCGCGCTGCTCGGCGGATTCGTCGGACTGCATTCGGGTTTGGTGCTGACTTCCACGACAGAGTCGGAACTGGCCGGTGTGGTCGGCCACGAAATTGCGCATATTTTGCAGCGGCATCAATCGCGAGGGGCCGACGCACAACGGGGTGGCGCACTGCTTCAACTGGTGGGCCTTGCGGCCGCGATTCTGGCGGCGCGCTCCGGGTCATCCTCATCCGGCCAGGCGA